>CANRHV010000019.1 GCA_947630505.1 uncultured Monoglobus sp.
CCGCTCAGGCCGCGCTCAAGATCGCTTGCGATCTGGTTGACGAGGGCATGATCTCCGAGAAGGAAGCGGTTCTGATGATAGACCCCAGAAACCTCGACACTCTGCTCCACCCGCAGTTTGACGCGGCGGCTCTTAAAGCGGCCGTTCCCGCGGCAAAGGCTCTGGCGGCGTCTCCCGGCGCGGCCTGCGGCAAGGTCGTGTTCACGGCCGAGGACGCCAAGGAGTGGAACGCGAGAGGCGAGAAGGTCATTCTGGTTAGACTTGAGACATCGCCCGAGGATATCGAGGGCATGAAGGCCGCTCAGGGTATCCTGACGGTTCGCGGCGGAATGACATCCCACGCGGCGGTCGTTGCCCGCGGAATGGGTATCTGCTGCGTATCGGGCTGCTCCGAGATCAACATGGACGAGGAGAACAAGAAGTTCACTCTGGCCGGCAAGACCTACCACGAGGGCGACTTCATTTCGCTGGACGGCTCGACCGGAAACATCTATGACGGAGTTATCGACACTGTTGACGCCTCGATCAGCGGCACGTTCGGCAGGATCATGGGCTGGGCCGACAAGTACAGGACCATGAAGGTAAGAACCAACGCCGACACGCCCGACGACGCGAAGCGCGCGCGCGAGCTGGGAGCCGAGGGTATCGGCCTCTGCCGCACCGAGCACATGTTCTTCGACGGCGACAGGATCGGCGCGTTCCGCGAGATGATCTGCTCCGACACCGTTGAGGAAAGAGAAGCGGCTCTCCAGAAAATACTGCCCATGCAGCAGAGCGACTTTGAGGCTCTGTATGAGGCTCTCGAGGGCAACCCCGTTACTATCAGATTCCTCGATCCCCCGCTGCACGAGTTCGTTCCCACCGAGGAGGACGACATCAAGGCTCTGGCCGACGCGCAGGGCAAGAGCGTGGAGGATATCAAGGCGATAATCAACTCGCTGCACGAGTTTAACCCGATGATGGGACACAGAGGCTGCCGTCTGTCGGTGACCTATCCCGAGATCACAAAGATGCAGACAAGCGCAGTTATCCGCGCCGCCATCAATGTGAAGAAGGCTCATCCCGATTGGGATATAGTTCCCGAGATCATGATACCGCTGGTTGGCGATATCAAGGAGCTCAAGTTCGTCAAGAACATCGTTGTTGAGACCGCGGACGCCGAGATCAAGGCGGCGGGCGCAGACCTCAAATACGAGGTGGGAACCATGATCGAGATCCCGAGAGCGGCTCTGCTGGCGGATCAGATCGCGACCGAGGCCGAGTTCTTCTGCTTCGGAACAAACGACCTGACCCAGATGACCTACGGATTCTCCAGAGACGACGCGGGCAAGTTCCTCGACGCGTACTACGACACCAAGATATTTGAGAACGACCCGTTCGCGAAGCTCGATCAGAGCGGTGTGGGCAAGCTGATGGAAATGGCGATCTCTCTCGGCAAGCCGGTAAGACCTTCGCTCCACGTGGGAATCTGCGGCGAGCACGGCGGAGACCCGACATCTGTTGAGTTCTGCAACAAGATCGGTCTTGACTATGTATCATGCTCACCCTTCCGCGTTCCGATCGCGAGACTCGCGGCGGCTCAGGCGGCTATCAAAGAGCAGTAATTTAAACAATAAAAAAATCGGCTTGGTTTTTTCCAAGCCGATTTTTTATATGCCGTATTCATCCATAAGTTCTCGAGCAAGATAAAGATCGCTCATACAGTGCATATTGGAAATTCCGTTGCTTACCAAATCGTATACATCGGAGCGGTAAAACATTTTGAGCGCCTCATCAAGGCTCAGCCCCGCCATATCGGCAAATTGTTTAACCACTCTCGCGTATTTTTTCTGAAGAAGAACAGGATTCGCGTTCATATCGTTTCACTCCCGTCAAATTTTAAGTATTTATCGATCACGCATTGATTCCTGAAACATAATTGAAGATTTGGCTTTTCATATCTCAGGCGTTTCAATGCCTCGAACTTATCGATCAGATTATCAAAATACAGCTCGACTGTGTTAAAAACTTTATCATTGGCAATGCCGCCGATCACTATATCATAATCCGTGTTATCTTTTCCGGCTCGGCAGTTTAATACAAAATCAAGCCAATCTTCCGAATAAGTGTTAAATTCGATCGTTTTAAAATCGGAAAGGGCGGTTTCGTCGAAAACATATCGCGAAATTATGCCGTTCATTTTTCTGCGCTTGAATTTACGGCACCAATCGACGGCTTGTTCACGCAGAGGCGTTGTGTAAAACCCCTGTCCGAAATCCACCTCCGGTCTTGAGTGTTTTACGTCAGGATCCGGTATTTCCAAGTATGAGCCGTGGTACAATATCATATTTCGACACCTTCTTCCCGAGCTGCGTCAAGAATATCGTTTACTATATAGTTCCGACTCTGAGTGTGGAGAGGGCCGTAGCTCGGCACGATATAATTATTTAATACGCTGCTTTTTTCCGCCAGTGCGGTATACACTTCTGCAGCGGATTTGTTAAACGCCGACGCGATATTTTCAATACAAAATATCGCGAACTCAAGCTGATCTATGTTTTGAATGGTATTTCTCATAACTATCACCCGATAATATTATATCACATTTTTGCGGGCATGGCAATATGAGTTTTTTAATATACTGTAAACTATTCGGGGCGGAATTTGACAAAATTAAAATATTGTGCTATAATGTATATTCAATTCATATAATTATCATGTGAACAAGCCTTTGTGATAATCCGTGCCAAAAAGATACATAGGAGGAATTTGATGAGGAAACACGATTTTGGCTTCAGACTTATAGCCTACGTCATTTGCGCGGTCGCGGCTGTAAATCTGTTTTATTTTTCAAACGAAAACACCGCGCACGCCGACGACACCGAGATGCGCGGCGTGTGGGTGGCGACGGTTGCGAACCTCGACTATCCGTCGCAGGGAACCACGGACGCGTGGCAGCTCAGGACCGAGCTCGACACCGTGCTCGACCACTGCGCGGATATGGGATTCAACACGATATTTTTCCAGGTCCGCCCCTCGGGCGACGCGCTCTATAACTCGGCGGTCTATCCCTGGTCGCGCTACCTGACCGGAACGCAGGGCGTCGCGCCGAGCGACAATTTTGACCCGCTTGAATACGCGGTGAATGAGGCGCACAAGCGCGGTATGCAGCTGCACGCGTGGATAAATCCCTACAGGGTGACAAACTCGTCCTCGGACAACGACCGTCTGGCGGCCAACAATCCCGCGGTGCTGAGGCCCGATCTGGTGCTGACCGACAGCACCGGCAAGATGTACTTAAATCCCGGAGAGGCCGACGCGATCGACATAATCCTGGAGGGCATCAGGGAGATAGTTCAGAATTACGACGTGGACGGAATACACCTCGACGATTATTTTTACCCGAGCAGCGGCTTTGACGATTCGGCGGCGTATTATAAGTATCAGGACAGCTATCCCGACAAGGCCGACTGGCGCCGCAGCATGGTGAACACTTTGATATCCTGCGCCAAGGAGGCCGTCAAGGAGATAGACCCGAGCTGCATGTTCGGCGTCAGCCCGAGCGGTATCTGGGCAAACTCCGACACTCCCGGCGGCAGCGCCACCAACGGCAACAGCTCGTACCACAGCCTTTACGCCGACACCAAGTATTGGGTAGAGAGCGGTTTTGTGGACTATATCATGCCACAGCTCTATTGGTACAACGGCCAGAGCGGAGCGGATTACAACACGCTGATCAACTGGTGGGCGGGCGTGTGCGCGCCAACCGACGTGAAGCTTTATATCGGCGAGGCGGCTTACAAGGCCGCGGCCGGGTCCGAGGCGGCATGGCGCGGACAGAACGGAATAAACGAGCTTAAAACCCATGTCAACATGGGCAGAAACAGTCAGTATATCGGCGGATACAGCATGTTTGAGTACTCGTCGTTTATGGAAAACTCATCGCTTTACAACATGATCAAGGAGCTTAACTCGGCTCCCGCGGCTGCGCCGACATTAGGCGGAGCGGTGCCGCCTCCGGTATCCGAGCCGGAGCCGACATTGGATCCCGAGCCTACGCAGGCGTCCGAGGCGCAGAACCAGACAGGACAGGCTCCGCTGCCGACTCTTGTGCCGCAGGCTCCGGCTCAGCCGGATCCCACGCCGGAACCGCAGACAAACAGCGGAGACACCGCGTACAAATTCACCGATATGGGCGAGTATGACTGGGCGATGCCCGCTCTTGATGAGCTTGTAAAGCGCGGGATCGTTAACGGCTTAAGCGAGACGCAGTTCGGTCCCGATGTGTTTATCTCAAGGGCCGACGCCACCGCGCTGCTCTACAGAGTGCTGAAAGACGTTGACGTTGAAGTGACCGACAACTTCGCCGATGTCACGCCGGACAAGTATTATTACAACGAGATAGGACAAGCCAAGGCGAACGGCGTGGCCTGGGGCGTGGGCGACAACATGTTCAACCCCGATGGCACAATGCTGCGCCAGGATATGGCGACTCTGGCGTACAGAGTTATGAGAGCGCGGCAGATAGTCACGGCGATACCCAACACCGCCAAGGCGCTCAACAACTATTCCGACTGGTCGTATATTGATTTCTATGCCCGCGACCCGATCGCGGCGTGCGTGGAGAACAACCTGATGGGCGGCTACGGCGACGGAACGATACGCCCCAAGGATTTTGCCAGCCGCATCGAATTCGCTCTGTTTGTTCAGAGAATAATGACCTTGATGGACAGCATGGGTAAATAGCAGACAAATATTAATATTTTGTCGATTTGTTTGTAAAATAATTGTAAAAGTGCGGCCGCGCGTTACTGTGCGGTTGCACATATTTTTGTCCAAAATACGGGCGCGGAATGGTTAAATATAATAAAATTTTAATTAAAACGGAGAGATTATGCTTGTTTCACTTGATAAAAAGGGCAAATTGGGGTAAAATAAACTGGAACAGGGCAATGTTTCCGCGGCGCGGAGACGGCGCCCCGCACATTTAAGTTAATTTTCAATATTATATACTATAAGTATCAATTGGAGGTAATAAACATGGAAGGCACTAAATCGGCGGCACCCAAAAAAGGCGCTAAAAAAATGGTGCACACACAGTTAAAGCCCGGCACGCAGGCTTTTGAAAAAAAGAAAAAGTTTATAAAGTCCGAGATCACGGGCAAGGTTAAGCGCTACTACGGCAAGACCATTGAAAAGGCTGCCAAGCTCGAGGTTTACAGAGCGACCGCGCTCACTATCCGCGACGAGATAATGGAAAAATACGTGAACTATCAGGACAAGATGGACAAAAAGCCCCGGAAGGAGCTTTATTATCTGTCGTTTGAGTTCCTCATGGGACGCGCCATGGGCAACAACCTGATGAACATAATGGAGACAGAGGTATACAGAGAGGCGCTCAAGGAGCTGGGCTACGACCTGAGCGACATTGAGGAGGTCGAGACCGACGCGGGCTTGGGCAACGGCGGCTTGGGCAGACTGGCGGCGTGCTTCCTGGACTCGCTGACAAACCTTGACATGCCCGCTTTCGGCTGCGGAATCAGATACGAGTACGGTCTGTTCAAGCAGAAGATCGTGGACGGCGAGCAGATAGAGATGCCCGATCCCTGGCTCATGAGCGGTAACGTTTGGGATATCGCCAGACCCGAGGACGTTAAGGAAGTCCACTTCAACGGACGCATCGTCGAGAAGTGGGAGGACGGCCGCATGAAGTTTGAGCATGTGGACTACAACACCGTTATCGCCGAGCCCTACGACATGCCGATCACCGGCTTTGACTCCGACACGGTCAACACGCTGAGACTTTGGAGAGCGTGCTCGCCCGAGGAGATCGACATGACCCACTTCAACCGCGGCGACTACGCCAAGGCCAACGAGAACAGAGCGCTGGCCGAGGTTATCTCCAAGATACTCTATCCCGAGGATAACCACTATGAGGGTAAGCTGCTGAGACTTAAGCAGCAGTACTTCTTTGTGTCCGCCACGATGCAGTGGATAATCGCCAAGCACAAGCAGAAGCATCTGTCGATCATGGACATACCCGAGTATATGCAGATCCATATCAACGACACTCATCCCACCACCGCGATCCCCGAGCTTATGAGGATTTTGATGGACGAGGAAGGCTTGGGTTGGGACGACGCGTGGAGCATCGTTCAGAGGACATTCGCGTACACCAACCACACGATCCTCGCCGAGGCTCTCGAAAAGTGGCCCATGGAGATGGTCGACACTCTGCTGCCCAGAATAGGACAGATCATACATGAGATAGACAGACGCCAGAGAGCGGCTCTCAATGAGCGCTTCCCCGGCGACTACGGTAAGATCGAGTATATGGCGGTCATTCACGACAACGGCCAGGTCAGCATGTCGAATCTGTGCCTCACCGCCTGTCACAGCATAAACGGCGTCGCGGCGTTGCACACCGAGATACTGAAAAAAGAGACCTTTAAGGATTACTACAGCATTTATCCCTATAAGTTCAAGAACATGACCAACGGCATAACGTTCAGAAGATGGCTGTACAAGGCGAACCCCGAGCTCTCAAAGCTGATATGCGACTCTATCGGCGACGGCTGGGTAAAGGACTACACGCAGCTTGAAAACCTGCTGCCCTTCGCCGACGACGCGGCCTTCAGAGAGAAGTTCGCCAAGATCAAGCTCGACAACAAGAAGAATCTCGCCGAGTACATCAAAAAGCACAACGACATCATTGTCGATCCCGAGTCGATCTTCGACGTGCAGATAAAAAGACTTCACGAGTACAAGAGACAGCTGCTCAAGGTGTTCCATATTATCTACAGATACAAGTCGATAATCGAGACGCCCGAGACGGCCAACATGATGCCCGAGACGTTTATTTTCGCGGCAAAGGCGGCTCCCGGCTATTACATGGCGAAAAACATAATCAAGTTTATCAACAAGGTAGCCAAGGTCGTTAACAACGACCCGAGAACCAAGGATATCTTAAAGGTCGTGTTTATCGAGAACTACAACGTTTCGATCGCCGAGAGGATCGTGGCCGCCGCCAACCTGAGCGAGCAGATCTCGACCGCCAGCAAGGAGGCGTCCGGCACGGGAAATATGAAGCTGATGCTCAACGGCGCGCTGACTATCGGAACGATGGACGGCGCCAACGTGGAGATACGCGAGCAGGTCGGAGACGACAACATCTTCATCTTCGGCATGAGCTCCGACGAGGTGCTCGGCCTCTACGCCAGGAATCACTCGCCCAGCCCCGAGATCTACGCCACCAACATGGGTATCAAGAACATAGTCGACACCCTGATCGACGGAACTTTCTCGGGCGACGACCACAACATGTTCTACGACATATACCGCTCGTTGGTGCAGAGCCACGGCGGATTCGCGGATCCCTATCTGCTGCTGCCCGACCTGGAGTCGTATATACGCACCTGCCACGACGCCAACAGGGTCTACAGAGACCACCCGGACGACTGGACCAGAAAGGCGGTTATCAACACAGCCAAAGCCGGATTCTTCAGCAGCGACAGAACCATCGAGGACTACAACAGAGAGATCTGGCATCTTAAATAAAAACAAAAAGAACGCCCCGCGGGGCGCTCTTTTTGTTTTAATCGGCGGGGATGAGATTTATCAGATCGAAGCGTCGGCGGGTGCCGTCTGTTTGGTCGGTGACGGTGAGGTATCGTCCGTCGGGGCTGACTTCGGGATCGTTCGCGGGCGTGATCCCGTACGCGGACATAAGCCGCGCGACAGGCACCGCAAGGCCGTTTGAGCATACCTTAAATAATTCAATAGTGCCGAGAGAGCTGAAAGTGAAGCCGATTATCGCGTGATCGGAGCCTTTATAGAGATATTCCTTTGTGACGTTGGGCATATCGTCATAGGTGGTGTATACGCGCTCAAGCTGGGTCTCATAATCCGGGAACCCGTCCATCGAGGTGTCAACACGCAGAGCGCCGTTCCACTCGCTTTCTATGCCGCAGGAGATATCATAATTTTCAAAGGAAGTGATCTTCAGATTGTCGAGCCGAACCACGGGCTCGCCGTTCATGCTGAGACATTCGACGCCCGCGCCGTTGATATAAACGGTCTTGGGCGCGGCGGCGTCCACGGTCCCCATATCTGTCCCGGGCGGCAGCGGCTTTGATGCGTCTTTGGTTCCGCCGCCGTTTTTTATCAGTACGATCATGCTGTCGTCTGAGAAAGTTTCCTCAAATCCGAAAGCTTTAAGCGTGTCAATATCGGCGTAGGTGCTGTTTTGGACGACCATTGCGCGAGCGGGAACGCCGTCGATAAACACGTCGAAGCTCGGGGAAACCGCAGTCTTTCCTACGGGGCTTTCGGGAGTTGAAAATGCCGGAACATCGGGCGCGGTCTCCGAAATCGAGGTTATTATGTAGCTTTTCAGATCCATTGAGTAGCTGCCTTCGCGTCCGTCGTTCCTGTATCCCGTGAAATAAAGAGTGTCATTCTTCATTTCGGTGACCTCGATGTGGGTGACGCCCCATTGGCCGTTGAAGCCGTACTTGTAAAACACCTCTCCGAGCACGTTCGACCTGCCGCTGTCCGTAAACTGCCGATAATATCTATAGGTGCCGTGAGACGTGCCGCTCGACGAGCATACGACCAGGTCAAAGTCCGAGCCTCGGTAGGTCGCGTCATGGCGCCAGTTGAATTTGTCGGACGGGTCTGTGAAGTCCGCGATCTGTTTGTCTTTGGGCTCTGTCGGCGCGGTGTCAAGGCGGAGCAGTCTTTGGCTGTCGTCGTACGTGTGGCGCATACCGAATTCATATCCGCCATCCTTCGCCGTCCTGCCCAGATCTTCCACCTTCGCGGCCATGCGGCCGTCTATGGCATAGGCGTCAACCTCTGTGCCGTTAAAAAGCACGGTTATATCCGTTTCATAGGTGTGACCGGCGGTGCCGCCTACCTTGCCGCGGGCGATATCGGGCATGTTCTCGCGCGGCGTTTCTCCGGTTTGGTTCACAAAAAGCGTTCTTATGCTGTCGTCATACGTGACCGTGAATCCGTAATCTCTCAGTTCCTCCATGGCGATCAGCGTCTCGCCGTCCACGCAGAACGAGTTTATGTCCCGCCCGTTCACGCGGGTCAAAATATCGGTGGTGTAGATCGTCTCGGCGATGTCGCCGACAGCGGCCCGCGCGGGAGCGGCCGCGCATGTCATTGTCAGCGCGAGCGCCGCGGCCGCGGCTTTTTTAAGCAAATTTTTCGAGTTCATCCATAAATCTCCTTTCGCGGTTTATATATTGTTAGACGATGAAAGATTCGGTTTTGTTCCCAATATTATTTAAATTTATTAAAACCGAAGCGGGCATGTGCGAAGGCGGCTGAGAGGGAGGTGGCAGATATTAGGCTCGCCCCTTGGGGAGAGCTGTCAGCGTAGCTGACTGAGAGGGGTTAACGTAGAGACTAGGAAATAGGATCTAGGAACTAGGAATATCTCGCGTTGACTTTTCAATCCTAGTCCCTAGTTACTAATCTCTAGTGCCTACGTTGACCCCTCTCCGTCTTTCCGCCGATGGCGGAAATCCACCTTTCCTCAAGGGGCGAGGCAAACGAGCGGCTGAGGTCGTCTGTGGCACCGGGCGGGGCGGACTTAATTAATCAAGGAATTATTAAAGATTAATTTTATATTGACAATTATTAAAGAATGTGATAATATTTTTTTGTACAAAATATTCCAAACGGGAGGTTCAATTATGAAACTTAAGAAAATTCTGGCACTGGTGCTGGCGCTGGCGCTGGCGGTAACCGTTCTGGCGGCCTGCGGAAGCGCTCCGGCAAACAACGGTGCGGATAACGCTAAAACCGACGAGGGCACAGCCGCGAAGACCGACGCAGAGTCGACCGAGTCCGATCTGGCTTACATAAAGGACAAGGGCGAGATGGTTATCGGCATCACGCTGTTTGAGCCCATGAACTACTATGAGGGCGACGAGCTGGTAGGCTTTGAGACCGAGTTCAGCACGGCTGTGTGCGAAAAGCTCGGCGTTACGCCCAAGTATCAGGAGATCGACTGGGGCTCAAAGGAGATCGAGCTCAGCTCAAAGAACATCGACTGCATCTGGAACGGTCTGACGATCACCGACGAGAGAAAAGAGAACATGGCTATCACCGAGCCTTATATGAACAACAGACAGGTCATGATAGTTAAGGCCGATAACGTTGACGCTTATTCTCAGAGCGTTGACGGTCTTGACGTTATCGCGGAGGTCGATTCGACCGGCTATGAGCTGATAGAGAGCGACGAGTTCTTCGCGAACGCCAACGCTACGGCCGTTGACTCTCAGGCCAAGGCTCTGATGGACGTTGCGGCGGGCACTTCCGATGTGGCGGTCGTTGACTATGTTTCCTCGATCGGCGCTATCGGCGAGGGCACCGACTACGCGGACCTGGTAGTTGCTCCCAACGAGTTCCCCGGCGACGAGTACGGCGTTGCTTTCAGAAAGGGCAGCGACGTTGCGGAAGAGGTAAACAAGGCCGTGAAGGAACTGGCGGCGGACGGTACTCTGGCGACGATAGCCGAGAAGTACGGTCTGCAGGATCTGCTCATGGTGGAGTAATCTTTTGAATTTCACAGGCTAAACGGCGCGGTTTGCACGGCGTTTAGCCTGTAGTTTTGTGTAAAGACAAAAGGAGTTTTAAATGGATAGATTATCGGAAGTAAGCGCCTCCCTTGTGGGCGGCTTTGAATATAACTGTATAATTTTTTTCTGCACTCTGATAATGGCGGTGCCTCTGGGGCTTGTTATAACCTTCGGCTCAATGTCAAGGTTCAAGCCGCTCAAGTGGGTGTCGAAAACCTTTGTTTGGATAATCAGGGGCACGCCGCTTATGCTGCAGCTGTTTGTGGTGCTGTACGCGCCGGGACTGATCTTTGATATCCCCATAAAATCCAGAATGACCGCGGTGCTTATAGCGTTTGTCATCAACTACGCAGCGTACTTTTCGGAGATCTACCGCGGCGGCATAGAGAGCATACCCAAAGGCCAGTATGAGGCGGGACAGGTCCTCGGCCTCACAAAGCCGCAGGTGTTTTTTAAAGTAGTGCTGTTCCAGGTCATCAAGCGCGTGATCCCCGCTATGGGCAACGAGATAATAACGCTTGTCAAGGACACGTCTCTGGCGAGGATAATCGGAGTTACCGAGATCATCATGTGCGCCGAGAGGTTCACCAAACAGGGCCTCATCTGGCCGCTGTTCTCGACGGGTCTGTTTTTCCTGGCGTTCTGCGGAATACTGACGCTGTTGTTCGGATACATAGAAAAAAAGCTTGACTATTACAAGGGATAAGGGGGCGAGTTCTGTGTCAATACTTGAAGTTAACAATATACATAAGAGTTTCGGCAAAACCAAGGTTTTGCAGGGCGTGGATTTCACTATGGAGCGGGGCGAGGTCCTGGTTATCCTCGGCTCGTCGGGCAGCGGCAAGACCACGCTGCTGCGCTGCCTGAATTTTCTGGAGACCGCCGACAAGGGAAAAATATTCGTCGACGGCCGCCTGATCTTTGACGCGGACAATAAGCAGAAGCCCTCCCGCGCCGAGATAAGGGAGCGGCAGCTGAATTTCGGGCTGGTGTTCCAGTCGTTCAATCTGTTTCCCCAGTACAGCGCGCTTGAGAACGTGACGCTGGCGCCCAAGCTGCTGGCCAAGGAGCGGGCCGATTTCAAGCAGAACAAGGCCGCGATATATGACGAGATAGAGAAAAGCGCCATAGCGCTGCTCGACGACGTGGGGCTTAAAGACAAGATGAACAACTATCCCTGCGAGCTGAGCGGCGGACAGCAGCAGAGGGTCTCGATCGCCCGCGCCATGGCGCAGGACCCGAAGATCCTGTTTTTCGACGAGCCCACGTCGGCGCTCGATCCCGAGCTCACCGGCGAGGTGCTGAAAATAATCAGGAGCCTTGCGGCCGAGCACAAGACCATGGTGATCGTCACCCATGAGATCGAGTTTGCCAGAAACGTGGCCGACAAGATCGTGTTCATGTCGGAGGGCGTGATCGTTGAGCAGGGCGCTCCCGAGGAAGTGATCGACCACCCCAAGCAGGAGCGCACCCGCGCGTTTTTAAATAAATTGAGCAAATAGCGTGTATGAGAGATCAAATTCAATATAAATCCTGCGCAAAATGTGCAGAAAATTACTTCGATTTTGATTAATTTTGTGTAAATTTTACCGAAATTTTTCTTGACATTATTTGCTTAAGGTAGTATAATAATCGAGTGTGACGCGACCATGACTATGATCCCGGAGGTGGCAAACGGCGCAAATACGTCGGTTTGGGAATTTCGGGGGAGATTGTCCGGTTTCGAAAAACAGGGCGGAAGGTCACATTTTTATGAATACGGATTTGCTTTGCTCCCGCGGGATTTTTGCGGGCTTTTGGCAAAACTGTGTCAATTCCTCCCGAGTGCGTATCCGAAAGGATATGTTATTCGGGTTTAATTATTCGATCCGCGCGAAACGCCCGGCGCGGTGTAAAACTTTTTTATAAGGAGGGTACCAAGAATGGCAACAGAAAGAATCAGAATCAGACTGAAGGCTTACGACGCGAACCTTATCGACCAGAGCGCCGCTAAGATCGTGGAGACTGCAAAGAGATCAGGCGCGAAGGTATCGGGCCCCATCCCGCTTCCCACGAAGAAGGAGATCGTAACGATCTTAAGAGCGGTCCACATGTACAAGGACTCGCGCGAGCAGTTTGAGCTGAGAACGCACAAGAGACTGATCGATGTGCTCAATCCCAACGGAAAGACCATCGACGCGCTCAAGCACCTTGACCTGCCGGCGGGTGTTGACATCGAGCTTAAGATATAACAGGCGGCAAAACAAAAATTTTGGTTATGTTGGGAAACCAACCGCTGGCCCGCGGGTATGTTTAAGCCTAAACCGATGCCCGTGTATATAGGAGGAAAAATTTATGAAAAAGGCGATCTTAGGAAAAAAGATTGGTATGACTCAGGTATTCACCGAGGACGGACAGCTTATCCCTGTTTCGGTTATCGAAGCGGGACCGTGCCCGGTGGTACAGAAGAAGACCGAGGAAGTTGACGGCTACACCGCCGTTCAGGTCGGTTTTGAGGACAAGAAGGAAAGACGCGCGAATAAGCCCGAGAAGGGTCACTTCGGCAAGGCCGGCGTTCCCGTTAAGAGATACTTGAGGGAGCTCAAGCTGGACGGAGCCGCCGATATGAAGGTCGGCGATCAGCTGACGGTTTCCCAGTTCGAGGCGGGCGAGACGGTCGACGTTACCGGAACCAGCAAGGGTCACGGATACGCCGGCGTTATCAAGAGATGGGGCACCCACAGAGGTCCCATGACTCACGGTTCCCACTATCACAGAGGCCCCGGTTCGATGGGCGCCTGCTCGGACCCGTCGAGAGTTTTCAAGGGCAAGAAGCTCCCCGGCCACTACGGCGTGGATAAGGTGACGATTCTGAACCTTGATTTGGTTAAAATAGACACAGAGCGCAATCTTCTGTTGGTCAAGGGCTCGATCCCGGGTCCCAAGGGCGGCTTGGTTGTTGTTCGCAACGCAGTCAAGGCAAGAGCCTAACCCGCAGAGAGAGGAGGATATAGAGAATGCCTACAGTAGACGTTTATAACACCGACGGTCAGGTTGTCGGTTCAATAGATTTGAATGAAAACGTGTTCGGCGTAGAAGTCAACACAAGCGTAATGCACGAGGTAGTCGTTAACTATCTGGCAAACCAGAGACAGGGCACACAGTCGACGCTGACCCGCACAGAGGTTCGCGGCGGCGGAATCAAGCCCTGGCGCCAGAAGGGAACGGGCCGCGCGAGACAGGGCAGTATCCGCGCTCCCCAGTGGGTAGGCGGCGGCGTTGCTCTCGGCCCCAAGCCCAGAGACTACAGCTACAGAGTAAACAAGAAGGTAAAGAGACTGGCGCTCAAGTCTGCGCTCTCGTCTAAAGTAGAGGACAGCGATATCATCGTTCTGGACTCGCTCAAGTGCGACGAGTACAAGACAAAGCAGATCGCGGACATGCTCAAGAAGCTGGGCGTTACCGAGAAGGCGCTGATCGTTCTTCCCGAGAACGACAAGAAGATCGTTAACTCGGCGAGAAACATCAAGGGCGTTGACGCCACATATGTCGGCGAGATCAACACCTACGCAGTGCTTAATCACACAAAGTGCATCGTATTAAAAGATGCGGTAGCAAAGCTTGAGGAGGTGTACGCGTAATGGTAGCACACGATATTATCAGAAAACCTATCATAACAGAAAAGAGTATGGATCAGGTTGCGGACAGAAAGTACACTTTCGAGGTTGCGAAAGGCGCTAACAAGATCGAGATCAAAAAGGCCGTTGAGGAGATATTCAACGTTGAGGTCGAGAGAGTCACAACGATGAACTATAACGGAAAGCCCAAGAGACAGGGCGTTCACCTCGGCAAGAGAGCCGACTGGAAAAAGGCCGTTGTAAAGCTCACTCCCGGCAGCAAGACGATCGAGCTGTTCGAAGCGTAATAAACCTTGAAAAATAGCAGATAAGGAGATTTGAAAAATGGGTATAAAAAAATATAATCCAACAACACCTTCGCTGCGTCAGATGACATGTTCCACGTTTGAGGAGATCGACAAGGTAGCGCCTGAGAAATCTCTGCTCCGCCCCTTAAAGAGCAAGGCGGGACGCAACTCATACGGCAGGATCACGGTGAGACACCGCGGCGGCGGCACAAAGAGAAAGTACAGAATCATTGACTTTAAGAGAAACAAGGACGGAATGGAAGCCACCGTTCAGTCCATCGAGTACGATCCCAACAGATCGGCGAACATCGCTCTCATCGAGTACGAGGACGGAGTTAAGAATTATATCATCGCTCCTCTCGGCCTCAAAAAGGGCGACAAGGTCATCTCCGGCGACGGCGCCGACATCAAACCCGGCAACGCCATGGAGATCAAGAACATTCCCGTCGGCACAATGATCTACAACATCGAATTAAGCCCCGGAAAGGGCGGCCAGATGGTCAGAAGCGCCGGCAACACGGCTCAGCTGATGGCTAAGGAAAACGGATACGCGCAGATAAGACTGCCCAGCGGCGAGGTAAGAATGGTAAGACTCAACTGCCGCGCCACTATCGGACAGGTCGGCAACGCGGATTACGAGAACATCAATCTGGGCAAGGCGGGCAGAAAGCGCCACATGGGATGGCGTCCCACCGTTCGAGGCGTCGTTATGAATCCTAACGACCACCCCCACGGCGGCGGCGAAGGAAAGTCCCCCATCGGTATGCCCAGCCCCGTTACCCCCTGGGGTAAGCCCACGCTGGGTTACAAGACCAGAAACAAGAAGAAGGCGTCCAACAAGTTTATCGTTAAGAGACGCAACAGTAAATAAGGAGGGAATAGAGAATGGGCAGAAGTATTAAAAAAGGACCTTTCGTTGACAAAAAGCTCCTGGCGAGGATCGTCGCCATGAACGAGAAAAACGAAAAGAACGTTCTCAAAACATGGTCAAGAGCTTCCACGATATTCCCTGAGATGGTAGGTCATACCATAGCGGTTTATGACGGAAGAAAGCACGTTCCCGTGTATGTGAGTGAGGATATGGTCGGCCACAAGCTGGGCGAGTTTGCTCCCACAAGAACATTCAGAGGCCATGCCGGCGCCAAGACGACGGGCTAAGGCTTGAGAGAACGAAAGTATTGAATTGAATTGAAAGGAGCCATACAGATATGGAAGCAGTAGCAAAGGTTACTCATGTGCGTATTGCGCCGCGCAAAGTCCGCATTGTTATCGACCTTATCAGAAACAAGCCGGTAGGCGAGGCAATCGGTATCCTGAGACACACGCCCAAGGCGGCGAGCCCCGTTGTTGAGAAGCTTTTAAACTCCGCGATAGCCAATGCCGAAAACAACCATCACATGGATGTTGAAAAGCTGTATATCTCGGAAATTTACGCCGATCAGGGTCCGACACTCAAGAGGATCCAGGCGAGAGCCCAGGGACGCGCGTTCAGAATAAACAAGAAAACAAGCCACATAACAGTAAAACTTCAGGAGAAGGAATAAGATAGGAGGAAAACAGCATGGGTCAGAAAGTTAATCCGCATGGTCTCAGAGTAGGTATAATAAAAGACTGGGATTCACGTTGGTTTGCGAGCAAGAAAGACTTCGGCGACAGCCTCGTTGAGGACTATAACCTCAGAAAATTCTTGAAAGAGAAGTTATTCCAGGCCGGAGTTTCTAAAATAGAAATTGAAAAATTCGCGAACAAGGTTCGCATCTCCATCCATGCCGGCAAGCCGGGCATAGTTATCGGCAAGGGCGGCAGCGAGATAGAGAAGCTCAAGAAAGAGCTTGAGAAGATGACGGGCAAGACCATCATCTTAAACGTTATCGAGGTCAGAAGCCCCGACCTCGACGCGCAGCTGGTCGCCGAGAACATCGCCTCGCAGCTTGAGAGACGTATCTCTTTCAGAAAAGCTATGAAGCAGTGCATGGGCAGAGCCATGAAGCTGGGCGCCAAGGGTATCAAGACTCAGGTATCGGGCCGCGTTGGCGGAGCCGAGATCGCCAGAGTTGAGCATTACCACGAGGGCACGATTCCGCTGCAGACACTGAGAGCGGACATCGACTACGGCTTTGCCGAGGCCAACACAACCTACGGCAAAATCGGCGTAAAGACATGGATCTATAAGGGCGAGGTCCTCACCGACAAGGCGGTGACCGCCAGATCGGCAGAGAATAACGACCGCCGTCCCCGCAGAAGAAACAGATCGGATGCTCCCAGACAGCGCAGAAACGCCGATCAGAGAGGAGGCAGAAGATAATGTTATCTCCCAAAAGAGTTAAATACAGAAGAGTTCACCGCGGCCGCATGAAGGGCGCGGCACACAGAGGAAACCGTGTGTCCTACGGTGAGTACGGCCTGATGGCGGCTGCTCCCGCGTGGGTGACAAGCAATCAGATAGAGGCTGCCCGTGTAGCGATGACCCGTTACACCAAGAGAGGCGGTAAAGTATGGATAAAAATATTCCCCGATAAGAGCGTGACCAAAAAGCCCGCCGAGACCCGTATGGGTAAAGGTAAGGGCGCGCCCGAGTACTGGGTAGCGGTTGTAAAGCCCGGAAAGGTTATGTTCGAGATCGGAGGAGTATCGGAGAATGTCGCCCGAGAGGCGCTGCGTCTTGCCATGCACAAGCTGCCGATGAAGTGCAAGTTTGTCAGAAAGGCTGACCAAGAAACGGAAGGTGATAGTTAATGAAAATAAATGAAATTAGAGATCTTTCTCCCCAGGAGCTTGAGGATAAGGTTCAGGACTTAAAGGAAGAGCTGTTCAACTTACGTTTTCAAAACGCTACCAACCAGCTTGACAATCCGATGAGAATGGTTAGCGTAAAAAAAGAAATCGCGAGATGCAAAACAGTTATAAAAGAAAAGCAGCTGGGTTTGAACACCGGCATTAACGCGTAGGAGGTGCGGATAAATGGAAGAGCGTAATTATCGTAAGACCCGCGTCGGCGAGGTAACAAGCGACAAGATGGACAAGACGATCGTCGTTACCATCAAGGAGAACATAAAGCACCCCCTCTATAACAAGGTAATGAAGAGAACCTATAAGCTCAAGGCGCACGACGAGAACAACGAGTGCGGCATTGGCGACAGAGTAAGGGTTATGGAGACCAGACCTCTCTCTAAAGACAAGAGATGGAGACTGGTTGAGATAATTGAGAAGGCGAAATAATATCGCCTGCCCGCAATTTAATTTTAGAAATCAGATAGGAGGAAATCCGTTATGGTACAACAGCAAACTATATTAAAGGTTGCTGACAACAGCGGCGCTAAGGAGATCCTGTGCATCCGCGTTATGGGCGGTTCTTTCAGAAGATACGGAAATATAGGCGACGTTATAACCGCTTCGGTCAAAAAAGCAACGCCCGGCGGCGGTGTCAAGAAGGGCGACGTTGTCAAGGCCGTTATCGTCCGCACCAAGAAGGGTATACAGAGAAACGACGGTTCAAAGATCAGATTTGACGAGAATGCTGCTGTTTTGATCAGGGATGACAAGACCCCGAGAGGAACACGTATATTCGGCCCTGTCGCCAGAGAGCTGAGAGATAAGGACTACATGAAGATCCTGTCTCTTGCCCCCGAGGTACTGTAAGGCGGCGGACAGAGAATATTTGAGCTAAGGCCGGCACGTCCGGCAGAATATGAATAGGAGGAATACGATGTCTACAAAAATGCATGTCAGAACCGGCGATCAGGTAATAGTTCGCAGCGGCAAAGACAAGGGCAAAAAAGGCAAGGTTTTATCCGTTGACACGGATAAGCGCACCGTTATCGTAGAAGGCGTATCTATAGCCACAAAGCACAAAAAGCCCCGCAGAATGGGCGAGGTCGGAGGCATTATCCAGCAGGAGACGCCTATATACGCCAGCAAGGTTATGCACCTCTGCGACAAGTGCGGATCTCCCACAAGAGTAGGCCGCAAGGTTCTTGAGGACGGCTCACATGTGCGCTACTGCAAGAAGTGCGGAGAAACGTTTTAACCTAAACTTCAGGAAGGAGGTAAAAGTCTGATATGAGACTTGAAGAGAGATATAACAACGAGATCAAGGACGCTATGATGGCCAAGTTCAGCTACAAGAGCGTTATGGAGATTCCCAAGCTCGTTAAGGTGGTCATCAACATGGGCGTCAGCGACGCCAGAGAGAACTCAAAGGCCTGCGACAGCGCTGCCGGAGACCTTGCCGTTATCACGGGCCAGAAGGCCGTTATAACAAAGGCGAAGAAGTCCGTCGCGCAGTTCAAGGTCAGAGAAGGCATGAACCTGGGCTGCAAGGTTACCCTCAGACGCTCGCGCATGTACGAGTTCGTTGACAGACTCTTTAACGCGGCTCTGCCCCGCGTACGCGACTTCAGAGGAATCAATCCCAATTCCTTCGACGGCAGAGGCAATTATAACCTCGGCGTTAAGGAGCAGCTGATTTTCCCTGAGATCGAATATGATAAGATCGACAAAATCAGAGGTATGGATATAACATTTGTAACAACCGCCAAGACCGACGAGGAGGCAAAAGAACTTCTCACTCTGATGGGCGCGCCGTTTACAAGGTAGTACCGAACAGGCGAATAAGCGAATAAGGAGGAAAAAAGCTTATGGCTAAAAAGGCAATGATCAATAAGCAGCAGAAAAAGCAGAAGTATTCGACGCGCGAGTACAACAGATGCAAGATTTGCGGCAGACCGCATGCTTATCTTCGCAAGTTCGGTATTTGCAGAATATGCTTCCGCGAGCTTGCTTACAAGGGCCAGATCCCGGGCGTTAAGAAAGCTTCCTGGTAAGAGTTGCCGCGCCCGGCGCAATACAGTTACAGTATAAACACGCAGGGGTCAGGTGGTCTTATGAGACGGAAAACCAAACCGGCCCCGATGTCCGATAAAAAGGAAGTCCGATAATAAGGAGGTAAGTCTAAATGCATATTACAGATCCTATAGCTGATATGCTGACCAGAATCAGAAACGCGAACAACGCGAGACACGAGACTGTTGATATTCCCGCGTCGAACATGAAAAAGTCTATCGCGGAGATTTTGGTAAACGAGGGATATGTTAAGAGCGCCGAATACATCGACGACGGCGTTCAGGGTGTAATCCGTATCACACTTAAATATGCGGAAAACAAGCAGAAGGTATTAACAGGCCTCAAAAGGGTCTCAAAGCCCGGCCTGAGATCATACGCGTCGAAGGATGAGCTGCCGAGAGTGTTAAAGGGTCTCGGTATCGCGATAATCTCAACATCCAAAGGCGTTATGACGGATAAAGAAGCGCGCCGCCAGAACGTTGGCGGAGAAGTGCTGGCATTCATTTGGTAACAGGAGAAAGGAGGAGAATTCATTGTCACGTATAGGAAAGATGCCGGTTACCATTCCCGCGGGAGTGGAAGTAACGATCGGCGCAAACAATGAGGTGACCGTCAAGGGCCCCAAGGGTGAGCTTCACCAGGTTATGCCCGCCGAGATGGCCATCGCGAAAAACGGTGACACGATCGACGTAACGCGTCCTTCGGACATCAAGAGACATAAAGCTCTTCATGGTCTTACTCGTTCTCTGCTGCACAATATGGTTGTCGGCGCAAGCGAGGGATTCAAGAAAGAACTTGAGATAAACGGTGTCGGCTACAGAGCCCAGAAGCAGGGCAACAAGCTGGTCATGAACCTGGGCTACTCGCATCAGGTGGAGGTCGAGGAGATCGACGGTATCACGATCGACGTTCCCAAGCCGAACCAGATCATTATCTCGGGTCCCGACAAACAGAAGGTAGGTCAGTTTGCCGCGGAAGTCAGAGAAAAGAGACCTCCCGAGCCTTATAAGGGCAAGGGTATCAAATACGTCGATGAGCACATCAGACGTAAGGAAGGTAAGACCGGCGCTAAGAAATAGCGGCCGCAAGGAGGTGCGAATATGATAAAAAAGAAAAGCAGTAATGTAGCAAGACAGGCAAGACATGAGAGAGTCCGCAAAAAGATATCGGGCACGCCCGATCGTCCCAGACTCTGTGTTTTCAGAAGTCTTAAAAATATCTATGCCCAGGTAATTGACGACACGACCGGCAACACCCTGGCAGCCGCATCTTCCCTTGACGCCGAGCTTAAGGCGTCATACGGCGGAAACAAGGACGCGGCGAAGGCCGTTGGAGAGCTGATCGCCAAGAAGGCGCTCGACAAGGGCATAACAAACGTTGTGTTTGACAGAGGCGGATATTTGTATCACGGCAGAGTCGCGGAGCTCGCCGCAGGCGCTCGCGAAGGCGGCCTGAAGTTTTAGCGTTAAAGAAAGAGGTGAAACGATAAATGGCAGAAAAGGGCGAAAGAACCAGAAAGCAGGAGCGCATCGACGCCGATGTGCTTGAGCTTGAGGAGAAAGTGGTTTATTTAAATCGTGTTGCAAAGGTTGTAAAGGGCGGCAGAAACTTCAGATTCAGCGCTCTGGTAGTAGTCGGTGACAACAACGGTCACGTGGGCTGCGGCATGGGCAAGGCGGCTGAAATTCCCGACGCTATACGCAAGGGCATAGACGACGCCAAGAAGAATATGATAACCGTTCCCATCCTTGAGACAACGATCCCCCATGAAATTATCGGCGAATACGGCGCGGGCAGAGTTCTGCTCAAGCCTGCCGCGCAAGGTACCGGAGTTATCGCCGGAGGCGCGGCGCGTGCCGTGCTTGAGCTCGCGGGCATTAAGGATATAAGAACAAAGTGCTTGCGCAGCAATAATCCCAAGAACGTTGTGGCTGCTACTATCGAGGCGCTGGCTTCACTCAAGAGTCTTGAGGAGGTTGCCAGACTGAGAGGTAAGAAGCCCGAGGAGATTCTTGGCTAAAAGTTTAAAAACAGGAGGTAAGATCCTTGGCTAATACAATTAAAGTAACTTTAACCAAGAGCACCATCGGTGCAAAACCGGACCAGGTAGCCACAGTTAAGGCGCTGGGTCTTCGTAAGATGCATCAGACAGCAGAGCTGCCTGACAATCCTCAGATAAGAGGAATGGTTTTCAAGGTAAAGCACCTTGTGACTGTAGCTGAATAAGGCGAAAGCCGTAAACTATTATTTTGATAAAAAAGGAGGAGGTGGACTCTATGAAACTTCACGAATTATCTCCGGCCGAGGGCGCGAAGAAGAAGGCTTTCAGAGTCGGCAGAGGCCACGGAAGCGGCAACGGTAAAACTTCGGGCAAAGGTCAGAAGGGTCAGAAATCCCGCAGCGGCGGTCATGTTCGTCCCGGCTTTGAAGGCGGACAGATGCCCATCTACAGAAGACTGCCAAAGCGCGGCTTCACAAATATTTTTGCAAAGAAGTACACTTCGATAAACATTGAAAAGCTCAACAAATTCGACGACGGCGCGGAAGTAACGCCCGAGCTTCTCAAAGAGAGCGGCGTTATCAGCAAGATCAACGACGGCGTGGTTATCTTAGGCCGCGGAGAGCTTGACAAAAAGCTGACCGTTAAGGCGTCGAGATTCAGCAAGAGCGCGGAAGAAAAAATTAACGCGGCAGGCGGAAAGGCTGAGGTGATTAAGTAATGTTTGAAACCATTCGTAATGCGTGGAAGATTACCGACCTCAGAAAGAAGCTTATATACACCGTGGTAATGATCATAATCTTCCGTCTTGGTTCATGTATACCGGTTCCGCTTCTGGACCCGGCGGCAATGAGAGAAATATTCACAGGCGACAACTCGATATTCGGATTTATTGATATTATTTCCGGCGGCGCGTTCCAGAACGCGACAATATTCGCCATGAGCATCACGCCGTACATCAACTCGTCAATTATCATGCAGCTTCTGACTGTCGCTATCCCCGCTCTCGAGAGACTCTCAAAGCAGGGCGAGGACGGCAGAAAGAAGATCGCTCAGTTCACGAGATACGGCACGGTCGTTCTGGCGTTGATACAGGCCATTGGTCTGTACTTCATGTTGGCGAGCTATCACGCGGTTGAGAATCCCGGATTCCTCACCGCCATCGTGGTAATCTTCACGTTCACCGCGGGAACCTCGTTCCTGATGTGGCTGGGCGAGCAGATAACCGAGAAGGGCGTCGGCAACGGCATATCGCTGATCATCTTCGCGGGTATCGTTTCAAGATTCCCCAGCATGGCGCAGTCGCTTTACGCTTATTCCAAGGGCGGCAGCCTCGGACTTATCGGCGTTATCGCGGTTATCATTCTGATAATCGTGGCGGTTGCGCTGGTTGTTGCCATGAACGAGGCAGAAAGACGTATTCCCGTTCAGTACGCCAAGCGTATGGTGGGCAGAAAGATGTACGGCGGTCAGAGCACCCATATCCCCATCAAGGTCGCTTCTGCCGGCGTTATCCCCATCATTTTCGCGATGTCGATAATGTCATTCCCGGGCACGATAGCCGGATTCTTCGGCGTGCAGGCGGGTCAGAGCGGATTCTGGGGAACATTCCTGAAGATATTCTCATCGGATTCTATAGTATACGCAATACTTTATTTCCTGCTGATAATATTCTTCACGTATTTCTATACTGCGATCCAGTTCAATCCTATTGAAATGTCAAATAACATGAAGAGAAACGGCGGATTTATCCCGGGTATCAGACCCGGCCGTCCCACATCCGAGTATATCTCGAGAGTTCTTTCGAGAGTAACCCTGGTAGGCGCTATTTTCCTCGGATTAATCGCGATCCTGCCTATTATAATCAACCTCGGCGTGGGCATCAGCAATTTCGCCATCGGCGGCACATCGCTGCTGATCGTTGTGGGCGTTGCCCTTGAGACAGTCAAGAGCATCGAGTCGCAGATGCTGATGCGTCATTACAAAGGTTTCCTGGAATAAGGACAACGAAAATTATTTTACGTATGAGCAGGTGCGGTCCGCAAAGCGTCGGGCGTATGCCTGCTCTTGCGTCATTGATAAGCCCCGATCAGGCCGCGCGTCCGCGCGCCTCGGGGCATAGCGCGATTATTTAAGTTTTATTTTAAGGAGGCACGGTTTATGAGATTAATATTATTGGCGGCGCCCGGCGCGGGCAAAGGAACCCAGGCCGAAATGCTCAGCGAGCATTACGGTATCCCGAGTATTTCCACGGGCGCGATCCTGAGGAAAAACATAAGCGAGGGCACCGAGCTCGGCAAGATCGCGGCGGAATATATAAACGACGGAAAGCTGATTCCCGACGACCTGATGATCAAGGTTATGGACGAGAGATTCAAGCAGGACGACTGCAAAAACGGATTTATCCTTGACGGTTTTCCCAGAACCATCGCTCAGGCCGAGGCGTTGAGCGCGTCGGATATTGTGATAGACAAGGTGCTGTCGCTTGAGGTGGACGACGAGACGATCGTTGAAAGGCTCGGCGGACGTCTTGAGTGCAAGTCCTGCGGCGCCACTTACCACACTGAGCACAGAACTCCCAAAATTGAGGGAAAATGCGACAAGTGCGGCGGCGAACTGGGAGTTCGCTCGGACGACAAGCCCGAGACGGTGCGCGAGAGACTTAAAACATATCACGCCCAGACGGAGCCTCTTATCGAATACTACAGAGAAAAGGGTCTGCTTTGCGTGGCGAAGGGCAGAAGCGAGATCGCCGACACGAGCAAGGCCGTGCTTGAGGCATTGGAGGCGTAGTTTTGGTTAAAATCAAATCAAAGTCCGAGATCGACAAAATGAGAATCGCGGGACGCTATACATACGAGACCTTAAAGGCCGTCGGAGAGGCGGTCCGTCCGGGCGTCACCACAAGACAGCTTGACAAGGTCGCCGAGCATTATATCCATTCCAAGGGCTGCACGGGCTCGTTTAAGGGCTACGGCGGCTTTCCCGGAACGATTTGCGCCAGCGTAAACGACACGGTGATCCACGGTTTTCCCGATGATTTTCCGCTCAAAGAGGGCGACGTGGTGAGCGTGGACGTGGGCGCCTGCTTTGAGGGCTACCACGGCGACGCCTGCCGCACGTTCATAGTCGGAGGCAAGTCCGATGAAAAGACCGAAAAACTGGTGCGCGTGACCCGCGAAAGCTTTTATAAAGCGCTTAAGTTCGCCAGAAGCGGATACAGGATATCGGATATTTCAAAGGCGGTCCAGGACCACGTGGAGGCGAACGGATTCTCGGTACTGAGAAACTACTGCGGCCACGGCGTGGGCTCCGATCTTCACGAGGACCCCGAGGTCCCCAACTATGTGACGCGCAGCCGCGGAATACGTCTGCGCCCCGGCATGGTAATAGCCATCGAGCCGATGGTGTGCGGCGGCAAAAAGGACATATACGTTGACGACAACGAATGGGCGGTCATCACCTGCGACGGCGAGAAGTCGGCGCACTACGAGAACACCGTGCTGATAACGCCCGGCGATCCGGTGCTGCTCACTCTGCCCGACGGCTGTCCCGACATCGGATAACGCGAATAAGAATAAAAAAGCCAAAATTTGTATATGCTTAAATTACTCAAATAAATTATAGGTGTGTTATGAACAAAAACTCAAGGCCGGCGCTTAACGTCGGCGACATAGTCGAGGCGGCCGCGGGACGCGGCAGGGGCAGAAAATTTCTGGTGGTCGAAAAAATCGATGACGAGTACGTCCGCGTGTCGGACGGCGACACCAGAAAGCTCGGCCGCGCCAAGCTGAAAAAAAATCTGCATCTCAGACGGCTTGATCACGTTGACGACACGGATTTTTTGACCGCGCCCGGCGGCACCGCCGATTCCGAGATACGAAAAATACTGGATAAATATAACAACAAGGAGGTGTAGATTAATGTCAAAAGAGGATATGCTGGAGGTTGAAGGCAAGGTCGTGGACGCGCTGCCCAACGCGATGTTCAAGGTCGAGCTTGAGAACGGACACCAGATACTGGCTCATATTTCGGGCAAGCTCAGGATGCACTTTATCAAGATACTGCCCGGCGACAAGGTGACGGTCGAGATATCGCCCTATGACCTGACAAAAGGCAGAATAACCTGGAGAGCGAAATAATCAAGGCGCTCGCGTAATTCGGGGGAGTTGATTTTATGAGGAGTTTTTTGGCCGCGGCGCTGTGCTTCGCGGCGTTTATGCTCGTATCCTGCGGAGCGGATGAGACGGAGCCGGTTTCGGCTCCCGAGACCACGGTCACGGTCAGCTGCGCGGGCGACTGCACGCTCGCATCGGACGCGAGTTTTTCGGGCGGCACATTCGAGGAAGTGCTCGAGGCGGAGAACAACGATTATTCATACTTTTTCAAAAATGTTAAGAGCGTTTTTGAGGATGACGATCTGACAATTGTGAATCTCGAGGGCACCCTTTCCGAAAACGGAGAGAGGGCGGACAAGACCTACGCCTTCAGGGGCAAGCCCGAGTATACCGAGATCCTCACAAGCGGCAGCGTTGAGGGTGTGACGCTGGCGAACAACCACAGCAGCGACTACGGCGAAGTCTCGCTCAGAGACACGAAAGAGGCGCTTGATAAGGCCGGCATAAAGTACGCCAAGGACGGCGAGATCGCGAGGTTTAACATAAACGGCGCGAATGTGGCGGTCGTGGGCCTGTATCAGCTCGACGAGTCGGCGGACAAGCTTATTGATTCTGTGATGCGGGAGACCCGGGACGACGATCTGGTTATAGTTGAGGTGCATTGGGGCGAGGAAAATGCCGAAAAACCGAGCGAGGAGCAGATCGAGCTGGCTCACAAGGCGGTCGATCTGGGAGCCGATCTGGTGATCGGACACCATCCGCACGTGCTGCAAGGCGTTGAAAAATATCACGGCAAGTATATATGCTACAGCCTGGGCAATTTCTGCTTCGGCGGGAATCCCAATCCGAGCGACACCGACACGATGATATTCCGCCGGACATTCAGGTTCAGGGAAGGCATGGCGGCCAACACCGACGAGTATGAGATAATCCCCTGCTCGATAACCTCGAAGTCGGGAAACAACTATCAGCCAAAGGTCCTCGAGGGCGAGCAAAAGACGAGAGTTGAGAAAAAAATAATCGACAGGTCTGAGCAGGTCCGTCAAATCACCAAAACCGAAAATCTTGACTTAAAATTCAGATAAAAAATATCAAAGTTTGTTGAAGATTTACATAGTAGTAATTAACGAAATTACTTGACTTTGAAAAGAAATTATGGTAAAATATTACGGTTCGTTAGTATGGGCAGACATATTTTCGGACATAATACAAATTTAGGAGGTGAAGGAAATGAAAGTAAGACCTTCAGTTAAACCTATTTGTGAAAAGTGCAAAATAATTAAAAGAAAGGGCAAGGTAATGGTTATCTGCGAGAACCCCCGCCACAAACAGAAGCAGGGATAATCGGGAAAACAAACCGGGAGCAGGGTCAGGCATTAAAACCACTTTATTTTTTGCCGATGCCATATGCAAGCAGTATGGGTGAAATTCTGCTCCGCTTTTTCATTGAAAAATTTATGGAGGTGAAATAATTATGGCACGTATCGCAGGTGTGGATTTACCGAATGACAAAAGAGTTGAGGCAGGCCTCACATACATTTTCGGAATCGGTTTCTCCACTTCCAGAAAGATTTTGGCGGCAACAGGCGTTAATCCGGACACCAGAGTCCGCGATCTGACGGAGGAAGACGTTCAGAAGCTCAGAAACGAAATCGACAACTACAACGTTGAAGGTGATCTGAGACGAGACATCGCTCTTGACATCAAGCGCTTGATGGAGATCAACTGCTACAGAGGGATCCGTCACAGAAAGGGTCTCCCCGTTCGCGGACAGCGCAGCAAGACAAACGCCAGAACCCGCAAGGGTCCCAAGAGAACCATCGCAAACAAGAAGAAATAAGCGATCGGTTTATTGATTTTGAATTTTCTTTTGATGATATGTCAAAAGATGCCGTATTTCTTATAGGAGGTGAAAGATACAATGGCAAAAGCAGTAAAGAGAACCAGACGCCGCAGAGAGAAAAAGCATATCGAGCGCGGCGCTGCACATATCAAATCTACATTTAACAACACCATTGTTACAATTACAGACGTTGCCGGAAACGCGATCTCATGGGCAAGCGCGGGCGGACTGGGATTCAAGGGCTCCAAGAAGAGCACGCCCTTCGCAGCGCAGATGGCCGCCGAGACCGCGGCGAGAGCAGCGATGGAACATGGTTTAAAGACGGTCGAGGTATACGTTAAGGGTCCCGGCTCGGGACGCGAGGCCGCTATCAGAGCGCTTCAGGTCGCCGGCCTTGAGGTAAACATGATCAAGGACGTTACGCCCATCCCCCACAACGGATGCAGACCGCCCAAGAGAAGACGCGTGTAGTTTGGCGCGTATCGCGATTTTTTAAATTAGATTTGAAGGAGGAAATAAAATGGCTAAAAATATGCAGCCTGTTCTTAAAAGATGCCGCACTCTGGGCATAGAGCCTACCGTTATGGGTATTGACAAGAGCTCGAACAGAACGTTTGACCAGAGACGCAAAAAGCAGAGCGAATATGGCATGCAGCTTAACGAGAAGCAGAAAGTCAGATTCATCTACGGCGTTCTCGAGAAGCAGTTCGCTAAATATTATGTAATGGCTACAAAGATGAACGGCGTTACGGGCGAGTGCCTGCTGAGCATCCTTGAGTCGAGACTTGACAACGTTATCTATCGCATGGGTCTTGCCAACACAAGACGCGAGGCGAGACAGATAGTAAACCACGGCCACGTTACCGTGAACGGCAAAAGAGTAAACATCCCCTCATACCTGGTTAAGCCGGGCGAGGTCATCAGCCTGAAGGAAAAGAGCAGAACAGCCGACAGAATGAAGGACATCGTTGAGAGAAATTCCAACAGACTGGTTCCCAAGTGGATCGACATGAACAAAGACACATTGGAAGGTAAGATCATTGCGCTTGCTGACAGAGAGGATATCGACTTCCCTGTAGAGGAGCACTTGATAGTCGAGTATTACAGCAAATAATAGGCTCAGCCTATAGTCCTAATTTTATAGGAGGGTGAACAATGATTGAAATTGAAAAGCCGAGAATAGAATGTGTTGAGGCGTCGGATGACGACAGATACGCGAAGTTCGTCATCGAGCCCCTCGAGCGGGGCTACGGCACGACCCTCGGTAATTCCCTGAGAAGAATGCTTCTGTCGTCTCTGCCCGGCGTGGCTTCCACATCGGTCAAGATCGACGGCGTGCTTCACGAGTTTTCCACGATACCCGGAGTAAAAGAGGACGTTACCGAGATCATACTGAACATAAAGAATCTGGTGATCAAGCTTCACTCTGACGGTCCCAAGACGATCTATATCAATCAGGAGGGCGCCGGAGAGGTTTGCGCCCGCGACATAAAGCATGACGCGGACGTTGAGATCCTCAACGAGGATCTGCATATTGCGACGCTGGACGAGGACGCCAAGCTGTTTATGGAGATCACCATAGACAAGGGTCGCGGCTATATCTCGTCGGACCAGAACAAGGAGCTTATTCAGGGTCAGATCGGCGTTATCGCGACAGACTCTATATTCACACCGGTTGAAAAAGTTAATTATTATACCGACACGACCCGCGTGGGCAACGTTACCGACTACGACAAACTCACGATCGAGATTTGGACAAACGGAACCATAACCCCCGCCGAGGCGGTGTCACTCGCGGCGAAGATAATCAGCGAGCATTTAAGCCTGTTCATTGATTTGTCCGACAACGCGAAGAATGTTGAGATCATGATAGAGAAGGAAGAGGGACAGAAGGAGAAAGTCCTCGAGACAACTATCGAGGAGCTTGACTTGTCAGTCCGTTCCTACAACTGTCTGAAACGCGCGGGCATCAACACCGTTCAGGACCTGACGACCCGCAGCGAAAGCGACATGATGAAGGTAAGAAACCTGGGCAGAAAGTCGCTTGAGGAAGTTATGTCGAAGCTTCAGGCTATGGACCTGAGCCTCGCCAGCGACGATTAATAGTTTAAGAATTACAGGAAGAGGTGATTTATATGGCACAGCAGAGAAAGCTGGGCAGACCGACCGCTCACAGACGCGCTATGCTCAGAAATCTCACGACCTCGCTTCTGGAGAACGGCAAGATCGAGACCACCACTACCAGAGCCAAAGAGGTTAAGAGAATGGCGGATAAAATGATAACACTCGGTAAAAAGAACACGCTTCACACCAAGAGACAGGCGCTCTCGTATATCACAAAGAGAGAAGTCGTAACGAAGCTGTTCG
The DNA here is from genome assembly GCA_947630505.1 of uncultured Monoglobus sp. GTDB lineage: Bacteria > Bacillota > Clostridia > Monoglobales > Monoglobaceae > Monoglobus. The sequence goes on from CANRHV010000019.1 coordinate 29,648, forward strand.
ACGAAATCGCTCCCAAGTATCAAAGCAGAAACGGCGGATACACAAGAATCATCAAGATCGGACCCCGCCGCGGCGACGCAGCCGAAGTTTCCGTTCTGGAGCTGGTTTAATCCAAAAAAACAAAATCCCCGCGGTCTCGCGGGGGTTGTTTTTTATGGTTTAAAATCTCGAAATGAAGTTAATGGTTTGATATTATTGCTGTCCGACCACACAAATGACTTGACTTCTGTGGCTGATTCTGTTTCAAGTGATATTCTTCTTTTTTCGTTCGCTCGCAAATATAGATTTGTGAATTCAGTATTTGTCAATTCGTTATTATAATAATTAGATAATATATTTACACAACTTATATCATTTTGAGAATTGTTGCATATTGTTGTGGTAATATAATTATTGTCAATGCTTATTGGCGATTGAAAAATATCATTTTCATTTATTATTTGCATAGACATTTTGCCGATGTCCAGCAGCCCGTATCCATAATAATTGTCATATCCCGGTTCGCCCAAGTCTGTTGATGTTTGTTGAATAAGTTTATAAAATTTTTCCGGGGAAAGATCATTGTCAATACATTTGGCGACAGCGGCCGCGGCGGAAACATGAGGCGCGGCATATGATGTGCCCGATGTGTCTATTGAAAATCCTATATCTATGCCGTTTATATTTTTACCGGGAGCGACTACGTCAACGCTGCTGTTATGTTGAGAAAAACTGCAGTAATCGCGATTTTTGTCAATGGCTCCCACGCCTATAACGCCGTCATACGCGGCGGGATAGCGTAGATTTTCGCTTCCGTTATTGCCAACAGCCGAGACAATTATTATATTTTTTTGCAGCGCCTTGTTTATCTTACTTTCAAGATAAGCTGATTTTCCGTTTATGCCGAAACTCATATTAATTATATCACAATCATAATTATTAATAACATAATCAAGCGCCTCGGCAATTTTATCTGCTTTGGTAGAATAATTGCGGTCAAAACATTTTATCGGTATGATTTTAGCTTTAGGAGCGATCCCGGCGGCATATTGGTTTTCGACAGAATTTGATATTATTCCCGAAACGAATGTTCCGTGTCCTATATTATCAGTAATATTATTTGAGTAATTTATAATATTATAGCCGGGTATCAAACTGTCGCGCAAGCCTTCGCAATAGCTTACTCCCGAGTCTAATACCGCGATATTTATTTCGTTGCCGTAACATCCGTATTCCCAAGCGGTTTTTGAATTAACCAAGTTAAAGTTCCATTCTTTATCCGGTTCGCTGTCATACAAGTATACATTATAATTCGGCTCAATATATTCTATGATTCGATTGTTATCAAAAGAAGACGCCTCAACTTCGTCGGTATGCAGCAAAGCGTTTTTTTCTTCGGCTGTAATTATTTGTATGTTGTCGTCATATTTATATTTTAAAATATAAGAATCATATAATTCATCGAACGCGTACGCATGCGCAGCGACAACGCGTTCCAGCATTATAAAACAAACGCAGAATAATATTGCTTTAGATAATGATTTCATAATTTTGCCTCTTTTGATTAATTTGAAAAATGGGAGTATATAACTCCCATTTTTCAGATTGAACTTTATATAATGCTTTGACTACCGTATCACTTTACGGAACTCTCTATATCTTCGGCGATCATAGTTAAAATATCATCGAAATCATTTTGTTCGCCCGATAATAAGTTGGCGGATGTTATCGGAGAGTCGGTAATTGTGTTGCCGGGTCTTATTTCATTAGTTGCGGTATTTAGGGTAAATACATTCCAATATATACCGTCTCCGCCATCTGTCGGAGCGTAATATGTGGCAATTTTGGTATCGCCCTTATATACTTCGACATATGCGCCGGATGTTGCAATTGTGCCGTTGCCCGCGTAGTGGTGAACATAGAAGTAATAAATTCCGTCGTAAGCCTTGCGGATAGTTGTAGTTTCCGGACCTTCTCCGTCTACGTCATCCAAGTCAAGATCAGCTACTATACCGTCCGAATTGTAACATGTTTTATTGCTGTACCAAGTATGGAAGGTAGAGTTTTCACCATTGGGACCAACAAGGTGTGAATCGAGATCTCTGGGATCCATACCCCATCTCAATACAAATCTGTAATTTCCGTCACTCATTGTGGGAGAAAGTGAAGCATTTTGATTTGCTGTCACTACACCGGGAAGCACAATAATGTTAAACGACTTTGTAGTATAATTTTCTTTTGACGCTGTTAAAGTGTAATTTCCGGGTAGTATTCCCAGGGTTATTCCAAAGAATTCATGGATCTGATATTCAAATTTACCGTTATCATCGGTTGTAAGAGCCATGAGGATCTCGCCTTCTGACGAGTTATTCCAACCATAACGCAGCGACAAATGAACACCTGGAATAGGATTGTTGTTGGTCGCATCCAATATAGTGCCGCTGAATCCGCCGGGCACGCTGCTGTCGCCGACCATTAACGATGCGGCTACGTATGTTACGGTGCCATTCTCGACTTTTTCAACTGTTGAAAACGGAATATATCCGTCTTTTGTTATCACAACGGTATATGTTCCTTCGCTGAGGGAAATGGAATAATCACCTGATGCGTTTGTCTTTTGAGAAGCGACTTCGATACCGTTTTCTTTTATTAAAACTTTCGCATCCGATATAGGCTCCGATGTATCGGCAGTTTTTACCGAACCTCTGATTGAACCGTCCGCCGAATCAGCGCTGAGTGTAACCGTTTGGGCACGGCCGTTAACGGTAAATGATTTGGTTATGTTATTTCCATCAACGTTTCCTGTCGCTTTATACGCACCGTCATAAAGATATTTATTGAAAGTTGTGGTGCCTGATTCTACATTTTGGCCGCTTTGTTTTGATATGGTCAAATTTGATGATATGTCATTGCCGTCAGCATTTTTGGAAACAAAAGTGGTTCGATATGTTTTATTCGGACAGCTTCCGGGTCCTATTTTAAGATGTCCGTGGAAAACGCTGTCATCTGAGTTTACTATGGAAACATAGAACTTGCCTTCGTCAAACAAGTTAAGGATATCGAGCCATGTTTCATAATTGAATAGTGTTAAATCAATAGGAGTAGCGCTTAGCTTTTTTGTTATATAGAATTCAAGTTTAGCGTCCACGGTAACAAACCATTTTGCTTCTCCTTCCAAGCAAACGGCGCATGCATGTTTTGAATCTTCGTTTGTAACATTAACAATATCCGCTGCCAATGTTGCGGTGAATTTTATTCCGTATTGTCCGCCGATATTAGCGCTTACTATATACTTATCATTTGCGGGATTTTTGCCCCAGCCAACGCCGGCCTCGATTTTAGGACCGAATGAAACTTCCGCTTTTCCTTCAAGACTGAGTGAGAGCGAATAGTGTTTTTCGTCAATAGGCTGTTTTCCGGAATATGTATCGTACGTGAAACCGGAGGCTTGTTTGTAATTAAAGTCAAGTTTTCCCGAACCCGAAATTTCCCAATCTAAAGGTATAGAAGGCTGTACATATACATCCAAGCCGGTTATCGGCGTGGGAATAGATATTTTTCTTGCCTCAAATTTTGTTTTATTTTTTTCGGAGTTATCAATAGATGCTGTGAGCTGAACATTGACATCGAATTCCGCTTCTGTTTTAAAGGAGCAGTAAAAATAATCATCGCTGAACAGGTGCGCGTCATAAGTCATTTTTACAGAGATGGTCGCTTTTCCTTTCAGATTGCCGCTAACTTTAACGTGATCATTTATTTCTCTCTCGAGTCCAATACCTATGTCCGTACTCCAATCTCCGTCAACATCTATGATTTCCACATCAAGAGAAGCCTCGTCACTGCTTGATTCGACCATTTCGTTTTGTTGAGCATCGGTGTGAATATCCATATCGATTTTAATAACGTCATAAAAATCTTCCATGGTCGAATCTTCAGCCGATGTTATTATGAGTTTGCCGTCTTGATTATTAATTGTATCTATTTTGAACATATAATCTGTTCCGTCAAAATAAACGCAATCTCCGCTTGCTAAATTCAATGCGTCATCAGAAGGATTAGCTATTGTATAATATGCGTTTGAGCCCGACGGATCATTCATATCCTTTGAGAGCGATACAATATTAACATTGTCGTTTGATTCCAAAATTTTGGTTTCCGGAGCGAGAACGCCGAAATTGTTTGTTTCGTCTTCATCATAATTTATGACAGTCTGACCTTCAAAGTCATTAACGGTCAAATTTTTAAATTCTTCATAAGCCGATGTGTATTCGATAAAGCGGAACGAGTCGCATAACGGATCATTATTATCGTTGATAAGCTGAGCTTCAACTATAAAATACTGCGGCAAATTACTCGGAAGCGGTACTTCGATATTCACCATTTCACAATAATCGGGTGTATATGCTGCCGCCGAGGTAATCAAATCACTTGTATTTTCATCTAAGAACGACAAAACGAGGATGCTTTTGCTGTTAGCATTAACAGTAACATATGCCTTATCGTCAATTATGTCTATTCCGGTAATTGAGTAGATAGTTTCGGTGCCTGATGAAGCGACATATAATTCGTCATCTTTTATGCCGTCGGGCGAACCCCAACCGGCATAAAGCATTAAGTCGCCGGTTATTTTTGTGCTGAAGTCAAATTCGTTTATCGCCGCGGCTTCTGTATACCATCCGGAAAATTTGTAGTATTCCGATTCCGGATCCGCAGGTTTTACCGCAAAATCATTAGCGGCAACTGTCTGCACGTCATACGCGCCCGGGGATCCGTCATTGAGGAGGAATGTTACGGTATAAAAGTCACTTCCGCCTATAGGAACCCATACAGCATATAATGTAACCGACGCAATGACAACGGAATCAAAATCAAATAATTCTTGACCTTCTTTGGTAGCTGACCAGCCAAGAAAAGCATAATTGTCTCTGACGGGATTTTCGGGTTTTGTTGCTTTTTCGCCCTTTTTTACTCTTTGGGCCGCGGGCGCTCCGGTTGCTCCTTCATAGTTTAAATCAAATGTAACGGTGTATGAAGAAGTTGTTACGGTGCCGCCACCGCCGCCACCGCCGCCTCCGCCGAACATTGAGGCCGAGTTGGGCGTGGCTGTGGGAGCGGGTGTTTCTTCGCTATTATCGGGCACGAGGGTGGGCAAAGATTCGTCGACTGAAACTCTGTCGAGAATTTGCACTGTTTCGGCTCTGGTTATGGGGCTTTGGGGTCTGAACGAGCCGTCCTCATAGCCTTTGATTATATTGTTTGAGCTGAGCTGCGATACATAAGTTTTTGCCCAGTCGCTGATCTGGGCGCTGTCGGTAAAGCTGCCGCTGCCGCCGCCGCTTATGCCGTACGCGCGCGAAATTACGGCGCAGGCTTCCTCGCGGGTTATCTGAGCTTCGGGTCTGAACGAGCCGTCCTCATAACCGTTGATTATTCCCGCCGCCGCGGCCAGCGAAAGCGAAGAATAATACCACGCGTTTTGAGCCACGTCTGTGTAACTTATGCTCGCGGTATCGGTGTAGCCTTTGGCGGTGACGATCACCTTGGCAAACTCGGCGCGGGTGATAGAGTCGTCGGGTCTGAAGGTGCCGTCGCCGTCACCGCTGAGCACGCCTTTGGCGCTCCATTTGTCAATTACGCTCTCCGCCCAGTGACCCGATGTGTCGCTGAACGCGGCGTAAACCGATTGTGTTCCTATTATGCCGAACACGCTGAATACAAGCGCAAGGCATAATACCATACTGATGATTCTTTTGGTTTGTTTAAACATAAACCTTCCTCCTTAGTTTGATATAATTTATTTATTTTATTGTTTTTTTATTTTGCTCATTGATTTTTAAGTATAAATTTCCCCAAAATAAATTATATTCTGTTTATAATTTTACCATTGGAAAAAAGTTCTGTCAACAATTATTTTTTGACTTTTCGAATATTTTTTGTGTGCACGCATGTTTACGAATCTTATATTGATATTTTAGCACATATGTATTCATATGTCAACATTTGTATTCATAAAACTTCTTTGGAATTGATAAAATAGTATAATAAATCGTTCGGAGTGATAATATGCTTGACGCAATTATAGTCGGAGAGGTCATAAAAGAGTTTCGTAATAAAAAAGGTATATCCCAAGAGGTCTTGAGCGGCCTTGCCGGTATTGGGCGCACTCATCTCAGTATGATCGAAAGAGGAGGAAGGAAGCCGACGCTTGAAACATTATTCAGAATTTGCGATGCGCTGTCGCTTCCTCCCGAAATTATGGTAAAAGAAATATCGGAGCGCAGTAAAATGGTAAAATATGAGACAAAAAATAAGCTTGACATATGATACTAAATATGATACTATGATTTTGAGGTGATATTGTGTCTCAGATCGAAAAATTGATTAAAAAAATTGATTAATAAGATGAAAGACAAGCCGAACGGTATCAGGCCTGAGGAAGCGTAGCGTGTTCTAAACGCGTTCGGATATAGGCTTGACAGACAAAAAGGCTCTCATATGCATTTTATTAACGATGATGGAGATGTTGTCACTATTCCCGAAAGAACCCCTCTCAAGGCGGTATATGTTAAGGATATTTTAATCAGAATTTCAAAGCAGTAACGGAGGTAAAGCATATGACTGTAAAAGAATACATGAAGCTGCCTTATAACTTTATTATCCAAAAAGTCAATGACGAGAGCGGCGAGTATTATTACGCGCGCGTAATGGAGCTTGACGGCTGTCAGAGCGACGGAGAAACGTTTGATGAGGCATATCAAAATATTTTGGAAGCGATGGAAGGATATATTGAGACAAAGCTTGAAAACGGATTTGATGTGCCGTTGCCGAGCAGCGCGGATCGTTACAGCGGCAAATTTGTTGTCAGGGTTCCGAAATCGCTTCATCGCTCCCTTGCCGCGGCCGCGGAGAGAGAAGGTGTTTCGCTCAATCAATACGCGCTGTATAAGCTCAGCAAATAGCAAAACCCCCGCGGCATAGCCGCGGGGTTAGGTTTTTATTTGTTGATGATCACGGTTTGAGACGCGTCGTCCCAGTCAACTTGGCAGTCAAACGCCTCGCTTACGGCTCTGACGGGGACCAAGGTGCGGTCGCCTATCAGGCGGGCCGGCACGTCGAGGAGGGGGGTTCGTATATTTTCCGCCACGAGCGAATCTATGTAGTTCGGCAGCCGGTCAGGGTCAGTCTCCCTGCTCATAAGCATCGCGGCGATGTGCGGATCAAGCAAACCCATGCTGTCTATGATCATATAAGGGCAGTCGATTTTTACGTATATTGTTTTGCCGTACCTTGCGGCGATGGCGGTCCGATATGCGCTGTCCCAATCAACATAGGCTCCCAGCGCTTCAAATATCTTGCGCATCGGGACCAGAACGCGGTCGCTTTCCATAACCGGATTCTGGTCAAAGATGAGCTTTTCGCCGTTCACCGTGACGCTTATCGTCTGCGCCGCGGGCGCTGTGGGAGCCGAGGTTGTTGTCGGCGTTGCGGGCATGTATTCGGGCTCGCCGCCGAACCGTATCGCTCCGCCTCTCTTGTAGAACGTGTAGCTCTTTTCGCTGCCCGAGGCGGATATTTTAAGAGAATGCTCACCGTCCGCGAGGGCCGTTATGTCAAGATTGTATATATACGGTATTTGGTTTGCCGAGTGCTTCCACGTGCCGTCGATATAATAATTAACGGTAATGTTCGGATTCTTGGGCATATATGCCAATGTGTACAGCCTTACAAGACCGTCCTTTGCGGCGAGAGTTCCCGCGTTGTTGGCGGGCCGGAACACGAAGTCCGCCGTGTCGCTCGCGCTGTGGAGATACGCGTCGCATTGAGCCGCTTCTTTAAATATGTCACTCGCGTAGGAATAACCGGAGATCGGATATCTTACGGCCTCATCCGGTCTGTCGATATTGAAGTAATTTATCATTTTTATCTGGGGGTATTTCATAATAACGCTCCACAGCATGTTTCTCAGTCTCGGAGCCACCCAGCTTTCCTCGACCGGGCCGTGGTTTGTGGCGGTTGTCACTCCGCCCTCGCTTATCATAACAGGCTTTTGGATGTTGTTATCGCTCATGAATTTTAATATCGGCTTAACGCGGTTTGTCGCCCATGCGTAATCTCCGGTCATAAAATACACGCTGTCTTTATAGGTCGTGTTTGGGTTACCCTGAAAATATCTGAGACTGTAGCAGCTGACGCCTACCCAATCCACATATTCGTCGCCGGGATAATAGTATTCAAAGGGTCTGTCAAGAGAGCCCAAGTCAATGGGCGACCATACCATTGCAAAGTTCGGGTACTCGTGAACCACATTGGCAACGGCTCTGAAGGTGTCGACATATCTTGTCGGATCATCTCCTATGCCATCAGTGTTCATCTCGTTGGCAAAGCGGATAAACATGGGCTTGTTATAAGAACTCAGGGTATTTAAAACATTGCGCACATGATCAATATCTACCATGTCCAGGCTGTGTATTGTCCAGCCCACCATCGTTACCACGTCGTCATTTTCTATCATTTGATTCGCGGGATAATACAAGTCGGGCTGATTCATGTTGTCAATATATGTCAGGTATGAACTCAGGGGTCTGAATTCATCCGATGTTTCGGCTATCATACCCAAATAGGCTCCGCTGCGCGGTTCCAGACGCGCGCCGTAATATGGGGCGTGGTCGGAAGTTGCCTCGGCGTACAGCTCAAAGTCGGTCTCGTTTACCATATTCTCTTTTTCTCGCAGAAGAGCGCCCCAGTCGGGTTCGGGGAATCTGAACGCGAAGGCCGGCGCGGCGCAAAGAAGCGTTATGCTCATCAGCAGCATCGCCGCGATAATCTTTTTCTTCAATTTGATCACCTCATAATTTTTTGTTTTGCTTTTCAAAACATTATACACTAACATTCGTATGATTGCAAGGATTTTTTATTGTTTGGCGAATTAATTATAAAATTGGTTATATGTTAAAAAATAACTTGTAATATATATTAATATATGTTAGAATAATAATAGAATAATATGCAATCTGCTGAAACGGAGGAAGATTATGGGAAATATTTTAATGTATGTATGGCTTTTGGTGGGCTTTGTGCTGCTCATCAAGGGCGCGGATTTTTTTGTGGACGGCACATCATCGATCGCGAGGCTGCTTAAGGTTCCGAGCATTGTGGTCGGCCTAACCATTGTCGCTATGGGTACAAGCGCGCCCGAGATGGCGGTGTCGGTGTCCGCGGCGCTCAAGGGCAGCAACGATATAGTTATCAGCAACGTGCTGGGCTCCAATCTGTTTAATCTTCTGGTTGTCGCCGGCGCCTGCGCCGTGATAAAAAATCTGCCCGTATCGAAAGACTTGAAAAATCGCGATTTTCCGTTTTCTATCATTGTGGGTCTGATCCTTATGCTGTTCATAGTTGACAGCCTGTTTTTGGGCGGCGGAGATTTCGTGATCGGCAGGATCGAGGGAACAATACTGTTCGCCTTGCTTATCGCTTATCTGATATATCTGGTGTTCGCGGCTCTGAAAAACAGGACCGAGGGCGGCGAGGATATCAAGGTCATGTCGCCTCTTAAAAGTATTATTTTCACGATAATAGGAATCGCGGGAATCGTTATCGGCGGCGATATGACCGTTGACGCGGCTACCGATATAGCAAAAGCCTTCGGCCTCAGCGACGTTATCATAGGCCTCACGATACTGGCGGTCGGCACGTCCCTGCCCGAGCTGGTGACCTCGCTTGTCGCCACCCGCAAGGGAGAGAACGATCTGGCGATGGGCAACGTTATAGGCTCGAATATTTTCAACATTTTGGGCGTCGCGGGACTTTCGGGAGCCATCAGCCCGTATAAAGTCGGAAGTCTCTCGGTTATCGACCTTTGTCTGTTCTTGGGTTTCAGCGTTATCGTGTACATAGTGGTTCGGGCGCGGAACAAGATCGAGCGGCTGCCCGGAATCTGCATGGTGCTGATGTACGCGGCGTATATGGTGTACGCGGTCATGAGAGAGATCATGTAAAAAGAGGTGCCTTATGAAAAGAAAAACATTTTATATAATAGCGGCGGTATGGTTCGCGCTGCTGATAATAGTGGTGGCGGGCAGCTTTTTGCCCGGGGTCGACGCGGCGCTCAGAGAGGAAGTGCGCAAGTACGTGGGCTACGTTATTGTGGTCGGCGCGCTGTGCCTGATCCTGATCCGCAGGAAGGTTAAATAAAAAATTTTGCGGCGCGGTTTTTAACCGCGCCGCTGTTATGTTGCCTCCTCCCGGGAGGAGGTGGAAACGTAGGTACCGGGAAACAGTAACTAGGGACTAGGACCCCCTCAGTCGGGCCTTGCCCGACAGCTCCCCCCAAGGGGCGCCACGGGCGGCAGATTGCCGCCCCTACAGGTTTCATCACAATGTAGGGGCGGATATTATCCGCCCGTTTTTAATGAATTCATTGGTTTTATGCGGGACGCCGGGGTCGTCGTCCCCTACGACAGATTTTTACGCAAATAATATTCTTATTTTACTAATGCGTCCGCAAGAGCGTTTAACGCTTCCACCGTTTCGGGCTTCATGGACGACTTGACGGTCACGATCGGCTCGATGATCTCGATGCCTTTGAGGCTTTCCATGGCGGCTTTGATTTTTTGTCCCGCCGAGGGAGCCCAGGTTCCGTTTTCGATTATGCCGACCTTGCGGTTCCTGTAGGTCTTTGCGATCAGATGGTGGATAAATTCGTCCGCCGGAGTGAAGATGCCGCCGTCGTATGTGGGAGAGGCGATAACCAGACGGTCGTAGCGGAACGCGTCCTCAACGCACTCGGCCCAGTCGTCGCGCGCCAGATCGGCGATCGAGACTTTTTCCGCGCCCTTTTCTTTGAGCAGCTCCGCCAGCTTTTCGGCGGCCTTTTTTGTGTTTCCGTAGATCGAGGCGTAGGCGATAAACACGCCGCGGCTCTCGGGCTCGTATTTGCTCCAGGTGTCGTAAAGGCCGATGTAGTGGTCGAGATCCTCTTTGAGGATCGGGCCGTGGAGCGGGCAGATGATCCCGATGTCGAGGGCGGCCGCCTTTTTAAGCAGCGCCTGCACCTGCGCGCCGTATTTGCCGACTATGTTGAAGTAGTAGCGTCTGGCCTCGCAGTCCCAGTCCTCGTCGGTGTCGAGCGCGCCGAACTTGCCGAAACCGTCGGCGGCGAACAGAATTTTCTCCGAGCTCTCGTAGGTCACCATGACCTCGGGCCAGTGTACCATCGGCGCCATAACGAAGGTCAGAGTGTGGCTGCCGAGCTCAAGGGTGTCGCCCTCTTTTACAACGACCTTGCGGTCCTCGATATCAATATCAAAAAATTGGTCGATCATAACAAAGGTCTTGGCGTTGCCCACGATCTTCATATCGGGGTATTTTTCCGCGGCGGCCTTGATGCTCGCCGAGTGGTCGGGCTCCATGTGCTGGACAACCAGATAGTCGGGGGATTTGCCGCCCAAAACCTCATTGAGATTTCCGAGCCACTCATCGCACGCGCGCTTGTCTACCGTGTCCATGACCGCGATCTTTTCGTCCAAGATAACATAGGAGTTATATGCCACTCCGTTGGGGATTATATACTGACCCTCAAACAGATCAAGATCGTAATCCTGAACGCCGACATATTTGACCGAGTCGGTCACAATAATATCACTGTATTTCATAAAATATGCACCTCCAAAAAATTCTTTTTTTTAGCCATGAGCAAAACTCCGAAAAGTACGTTTTTACGTGGGTTTACTCATGTTAAATTTTTTCTTATCACTCCATA
>CANRHV010000020.1 GCA_947630505.1 uncultured Monoglobus sp.
GCCCCAAGGGCAGAAACGTTGTGCTCGACAAAAAGTACGGCGCTCCCCTTATCACAAACGACGGCGTGACGATCGCCAAGGACATCGAGCTGGAGGACGCGTTTGAGAACATGGGCGCGCAGCTCGTGAAGGAAGTCGCGACAAAGACAAACGACGTCGCCGGAGACGGCACGACCACTGCCACTCTGCTGGCTCAGGCTCTGGTAAGAGAGGGCCTTAAAAACGTTACGGCGGGCGCCAACCCGATGATCGTGAAGAAGGGTATCGCCAAGGCCGTTGACGCGGCGGTCGATAAGATCGTGAAAAACAGCAAAGCGATAGACGGCAAAAACGACATAGCCCGCGTTGCCTCAATATCGGCGGCGGACGAGACCGTCGGCACGCTTATCGCCGAGGCGATGGAGAAGGTCACAAACAACGGCGTTATCACAGTTGAGGAATCAAAAACTGCCGAGACATATTCCGAGGTCGTTGAGGGTATGCAGTTCGACAGAGGCTACATCACACCCTACATGGTGACCGACACCGACAAAATGGAAGCGATCATCGACGACGCTTATATTCTTATCACCGACAAAAAGATCTCGAACATTCAGGAGATCCTGCCCCTGCTCGAGCAGATCGTTCAGGCGGGCAAGAAGCTTATAATCATCGCCGAGGACGTTGAGGGCGAGGCGCTGTCCACCCTGATCGTCAACAAGCTGCGCGGCACGTTCACCTGCGTCGCGGTAAAGGCTCCCGGCTTTGGCGACAGAAGAAAGGAAATGCTTCAGGATATCGCGATACTGACGGGCGGCCAGGTTATATCCGAGGAACTGGGTCTTGACCTCAAAGAGACTCAGGTCGACCAGCTCGGTCAGGCGCGCCAGGTAAAGATAACAAAAGAGAACACGATAATCGTCGACGGTTTGGGCGACAAGGCACAGATAGACGCCAGGATCCACCAGATCATGGCTCAGATAGAGGAGACCACTTCGGACTTCGACAAAGAAAAGCTCCAGGAGCGTCTCGCTAAGCTCTCGGGCGGCGTGGCCGTTATCAAAGTCGGCGCCGCTACGGAAGTAGAAATGAAGGAGAAGAAGCTCAGGATCGAGGACGCTCTCGCCGCGACGCGCGCGGCCGTTGAGGAAGGCATAGTCGCGGGCGGCGGCACGGCCTACATCAACGCTCTGCCCGCTATCGAGGCGGTAATGGAAGGCCTCGAGGGCGACGAAAAGACCGGAGCCCAAATCGTGCTGAACGCGCTCGAGGAGCCTGTGAGACAGATAGCCTACAACGCGGGCGTTGAGGGCAGCGTTATAGTAAACAAGATCAAGGACAGCGAGGAAGGCGTGGGCTACAACGCGCTGACCGGCAAGTACGAGGATATGCTCAAAGAGGGTATCGTCGATCCCACAAAGGTTACAAGAAGCGCGCTGCAGAACGCGGCGAGCATAGCGGCAATGATCCTCACCACCGAGAGCGTGGTAGCCGACAAGCCCGATCCCGCGGCGGACGCGGCCGCGGCGGCGGCAATGGCCGGCGGCGGAGGGATGTACTAACGTAGGGACTAGTAATTAGAAAATAGGTACTACGCGGAGATAATCGGGCGAAAAATGCTCGGCTATCCCCGCGTTTTTTACTAATACTAAATCCTACGTTGACACCTCATCAGTCACCTGCGGTGACAGCTTCCCCTCAAGGGGAAGCCTCTCCTGCCTTCCCCCCCTGAGGGGAAGGTGGGCGCCGAAGGCGCTCGGATGAGGTGGGAACCTAGCGATTAGTAAATAATAAATAGAAACGGGCGGCCGGGGGCGTCCGCCCCTACGTGTTTTGCACACCAATTTCGTAGGGGACGGCGCCCTCGACGTCCCGTGGTATAAATATGATCTGGCGATTAAGAGCATAAACTCGCAAAATAAAAAACGCGGCACACGAAGTGCCGCGAAAAAATGCGGAACTTCGTTGTCGCCAAACAAACCCGAAATTATACTTTACTTATCAAAGACAGGTATAAAATATTCCGCATTTTTTACGAAATAAAACCTGTCAAATAAATAAAGCAAGGTTTCTATAATTATTCGGATTTGCTTGGCAAATTTATATTACCACAAACTCGGCTCTGTGTCAAGACAATATGTTTTTGACATTTAAATGGCCCCTCGCGAAAAGCTGAAAAAACCTTGCATTACGCCGCGTTGTATGATAATATATAACAAAAGGTTATAAAAATAAACGGAGGAGCAGTTATGAGCAAAAAAGTAAAAAAATTTACAGCCTTTATTACGGCATTGACGCTTATATTAACATTGGTTTTTCCCGCATTCGCCGAAAACGAGCCGAGCGGCTCTGTTTCCGTGCAGTCTCCGCTATTGTCGCAAATTTCATTGACAATAGCGCTCGGTGACTGTGGAGCAAACGGCGATAACGTCAAATGGACGCTCAGCGACACCGGCGAGTTGACGATAAGCGGCGATGGCGATATGGCCGACTATTCCGCCGCGTCGGATGTGCCGTGGGACGGTTACAGGGACAGCATAAATAGTGTTGACATCGGTTATGGGGTAACAAGCGTTGCGCCGTGGGCATTTGCTGACTGCGCAAATTTAAATAATATATCTTTATCAAACACAATAACCGATATAGGCACCCATGCGTTTTTCTACTGCAAGGGTCTGCATGACATCAACATTCCCGACAGCGTGATGAAAATCGGTTATATGGCGTTTACATACGCTCCTGTGGGGAATTGGATAGACGGATTGTGTTACATAGGTAATCATCTGATCGATGTGGATAACGAAAAAATCAGCGGCGTGTGCACCATAAGAAACGGAACAAAGTGCATAGCCGATAACGTGTTTTTGAACTGCAATCGTTTGGGGATCGTGAATATTCCGTACGGAGTGACCGCGATCGGAGTGGAGGCTTTCAAAGGCTGCGAATTGCTGCAAACAGTTACCATACCCGGCAGCGTTAAAGAAATCGGGCATTCGGCTTTTGAATATTGCGCAAGTTTGACGAGTGCAAATATATCCGAGGGTGTTACGTATATTGGTCCCGGAATGTTTTCAGAATGTAAGGGGCTGAAAAAAATATATATACCGAGAACCGTGACAAGTATAGGCGACAGCGCGTTTTACCGGTGCGGTATCTTTGATGTTTATTACGGCGGAAGCAAAGAGGATTGGAAAAACATTGATTTTAATATTAACGAATACAACGGCAATGATATATTGACGTATTGTGATGTGTATTATAACTATTCCGTGCTTGAGCCGTCAGCGGCGCCGGAGCCGACTCCCGATGCCTCGTCGTCGCCGTCAACCGCGCCCACCCTTGAGCCCGAGCAGAGTTTTGAACCGCTTGAGACGGGCGTGTTTGAGCTGCCATCTAAGATGTTCAGCGAATACAGCAAAGGCGAATGGCGTCAAATCGCGTCTCAGAGGCAAAACGGCATTTACTTTTTAAGCGGAAATATCCTTTATTTTTATTCGCTGTCGGACAAAAACGCCGAACCCGAGGCAGCGCATAAATTTGACGGCGCGATCGTCGACTCGTTTGTGAATAACGGCAAGCTTTATGTTTTGGCGTATACCTATGATTATTACGATGCTAAAGCTCAATATAATAATAAAGTATGCGTATATAACCTTGATGACAAGATATATGAGGGAGACGTCGCTCTTGAATTTACCGATTTGATAGACGGAGCGTTGGGCGTTGACAACGACGGAAAAATATACATTGCCTTTAATTATTTTAATTATGATTATTATTCCGAAAGTCTGCCCGTTATGCTTTTTTCCGAGAGCGGCGAATTTTTGTCGCAAACCGACAGATATAACGATATACAAAGCTTTGTCGGATTTGACGGCGGCGCCGGCGACTTTTATTACAGCGCTTATAAAGAACGCGATGATTTGCCGAGCCCGGGCAGGATGTTTTCTTTGTACCGCGGCAATCGTACGGATAATGATATAACCGTGGAAAACGACGCGTTTCAGGATATATATCACAAAGGCGTCGAATTATACAATGACTCTTCAGAAATAGTGGGCGGGAAGTATCTCTGCGTTGACACGATGCTGACAGGATGCGAAGGCAAATATACAAGCCCGTGGGAATCCGGCCTGATAGTTTATGATATAAGCGGGAGCGAAAGTTCGCAGCCAATCAATATTGACAGAACGTATCAGAATTACGGTATCGTCGGAAGCCGCACGGTGTATAACGAGAAAACAGGTTCTATTATAACGGTAAAGGGTGACGGCCAATGTCTTGCCGAGATAGAGCCTTCCACAGTCAAGGTGATTTATGAGACCGAGACGGCGTACCCGGTTTATTCGCTGGGAAAGCTCGGCGACTATGTATACGCGATAGAGCGCAAAGGCACGGGGTATTATGCCGGGTATTGTATTGAAGTGATCGCGTGGAGTATTCCGACAGATGTCAAAATAAACGGCGCTTCGGAAATAGCTGTTGGAGAAAGCATGGAACTGAGCGTCACCGATGACGGAAGTTTTAGTGATCACAGCTGGAACAGCTCAGACCCGTCGATCCTTTCCGTAAACGACAACGGAGAGGTTTTCGCTTGGAAAGAGGGAGAGGCGGTAATAACGGTTACTGCGGCCGGCGGACTGACGGCGGATAAATTGATCAAGGTCAAGCCGAATCCGCAAATCGGAATCCCCGCCGAGGAGCCTGTTTTTCTAAGCGGCGAGGAGACAAGCAATATTTCAAAAAATGATTATACAACGCGGGCAGCGCCGATTAATTCGTATCTTGAAGAAAACGCGGACGGAACATATACCCGCGTGGAATACAAGCAGTACAGCGACTGTCTGACAATAGAGGATCTCAATAACAGCGGAGAGTTGCTCGACTCAAGATCAATAGCGCTTGAATTGCCGAAATTCGGCGGATATTATCGCGGCGGCGATTATAATTATCTGGTGTTCGGCAAAGACAATCCCGAAGAATCCGAAGACGCGGAAATTATGAGAGTGGTAAAATACACGAGCGATTGGAAACGCGCGGCGGAGGCCTCGGTATACAGCGCCAACACCGTTGAGCCGTTTAGGAGCGGTTCGGTGAGAATGACCGAAACAGACAATAAGCTCTATATCCACACTTGCCATCGTATGTTTATGGCCGATGATGGTTTAAATCATCAAGCCAATATGACTTATGTTATCGAAGAAAACGGTATGACGGTTGTTGATTCATATTTTAAAGTAATGAATATCAAGGTAGGCTATGTCAGCCATTCATTTAATCAATTTATTCAGACCGACGGCGAATATATCTATAGAGTTGATCACGGAGACGCCTATCCGAGAGGGATATCACTGACGCGATGCCCGGTTGGAGGCGCGATAAGCGACGGCATTACATATTGTGTACCGTTTTTAATAGAAGGAGAGACAGGCGATAATTATACGGGAGCTTCCGTAGGCGGCTTTGAGCTCAGCTCGGATAAATGCATAACGGCGGGAAACTCAATCGCCGAAGGTGATTACTATAAAGAGAACAATTATTATAACGAGCAAAGAAATATTTTCATCACCGTCACGGATAAAAACTTAAAATCAAGCGAGACAAAGTGGATCACGAGCTACACCGACGGAAATATTACGGTAAAAACACCGTATTTGATAAAACTCGGCGTCGATCAGTTTTTGCTGATGTGGGAAGAGCGCTCCAAGTCCGACGGCGGAAGCCTAACCAAGCTGCTTTGCCTCGACGGGCGCGGAAATCCTATCGGCGATATCGTGCAAACGACGTTTCCGCTCTCGGATTGCCGACCGATCGTCTGCAAAGACAAGCTGGTCAGATGGTATTGCGGCAATAACGGCGCGCCGATACTTTGCGAGCTCAATCCTTATGATCTCAATTCCGCCTACAGCGACGCGCCGTTTGTATCAACGGCTTATATGAGCGGGGATAAGTTAACTGTTAATACTTATCTTTTCAATAGGATAAACGAATGTCAATATATCATCGCGGCCTACAGCGGCGACGAACTGATAAATATAAAGACCGATCTAATATACGGAACCGGGAATACTTTGACAAAAAACATAACATGCGTTAAAAAGCCCGACAAAGTAAAAATTATGATGTGGGACAACATGGATAATATAGCGCCGATGTATGAGCCGCAGACTGTCGCAATAAATTAAATAACAAGCGAGGGTGATCTGAATATGTTAAGACAGAGCAATGTTGAATCGATACGCGAGGCGACCGACGTGATATTCAGGCTGAGCGACGAAAAAGACGTGAAGGACATGGCGGAGCGGCGCGAGGACGCGCTGAGAACGGAAAAGACGGCACTGAACACCGCCAGAAAAGAAGGCATAGACATAGGCATGAATCTGGGAATGGAAAAAGGCATGAAACTCATGATAGAAAATCTGCGCAAGGCGGGTGTCAGCGAGGAGATCATACAAAACGCCGCAAAACAAAATTAAATGCGGTTAAATTATGCGGGACCTGAGGTCCTGCTTTTTTAATTTTTTTATCCAAACCTCGGCTAATCTTTGAAAAAACATTGACAAAAAAATCACGGTTTGCTATAATTGACCTGATATGTTTAAATTTATTTAATAAAGAGAGTGATATTATGGAAATTACGAAGGATATGGTTGCTTATGTGGCGGAGCTGTCGCGGCTCAAGCTGAGCGACGAGGAGGCCGAGACCGCCCGCAAGGGACTTGGCGAGATCATAGGCTACATGGATATTCTCAACAACATCGACACCGAGGGCGTTGAGCCGATGTCCCACGCGTTCGCCGTCAAGAACGTCATGCGCGACGACGTTGTGCGCCCGAGCCACGATCGGGCCGAGCTGCTCAAAAACGCGCCCAAGGCCGACGACGAGGCTATCATAGTGCCCAGAACAGTCGAATAAGCGGAAACCGGAAAGGAAGTATAATATGAACATTTGCGAAATGACCGCCCTTGAGCTGGGCGCGAAGATCAAGAGCGGCGAGATAAAGGCGCCCGACGCCGTCCGCGCCGTGCTTGACGAGATAAAAAAGAAGGACCCCTACTACAGCGGCGGCATAAACGCCTATCTGCTGACGATCGAGCAAGAGGCGCTGGAGCGCGCCGAGGACGTCCAGAAAAGGATTGAGGCCGGAGAGTTTGAGGATTCGCCTCTGGCGGGCGTACCGATCGCTATCAAAGACAACATCTGCACAAAGGGCGTAAAGACCACCTGCGCCTCGAAAATATTGGGCGATTTCAAGCCGCCTTACGACGCCACGGTAATCGAAAAGCTGAACGCCGCCGGCGCGGTGATAATAGGCAAGCTCAACATGGACGAGTTCGCCATGGGCAGCACCGGAGAGACCTCGTTCTACGGCGAGACCAAAAATCCGTGGGATCACGGGCGCGTAACCGGAGGCTCGTCCAGCGGAGCGGCGGCGGCTGTCGCGGCCTGCGAGGCGCCCTGCGCGCTGGGCTCCGACACGGGCGGCAGCATAAGGCAGCCCGCCTCGTTCTGCGGAGTCACGGGCATGAAGCCGACCTACGGCGCGGTGTCGCGCTACGGCCTTATAGCCTACGCCTCGTCTCTTGACCAGATAGGTCCGGTCGCCAAGGACGCTGCCGACTGTGCGGCTATACTTGACATAATCTGCGGCAAGGACGAGATGGACGGCACGTCGCTTGACGTCGAGCACAAGAGCTATCTCGACGAGCTGAGCGGCGACGTGTCGGGCCTTAAGATCGGCATACCCAAGCAGTGCTTCGGTGACGGCTTAAACGCCGATGTCAAGGCTGCGGTGCTGGGCGTCGCTGAGACGCTCAAGGCCAAGGGCGCCGAGATAGAGGAGTTCGACATGCCCCTTATAGACTACGCCGTTCCCACTTATTATATCATAGCGGCGGCCGAGGCCAGTTCCAACCTGTCAAGGTTCGACGGCGTGAAGTACGGCTACCGCGCCGAGGGCTTCGAGGACCTGACCGACCTTTACATGAAGACCCGCAGCGAGGGCTTCGGCGAGGAGGTCAAGCGCAGGATCATGCTGGGCACCTTCGCCCTGTCCACCGGATACTACGACGCGTACTACAAAAAGGCGCTGCAGGTCAAGGCGCTTATCAAAAAGGCGTTTGACGAGGCCTACGAGAAATACGACGTTATCTTGTTCCCCGCGGCTCCGACGACCGCCCCGAAAATGGGTGAGAGCCTGTCCGATCCGCTGAAGATGTACCTGTCCGACATATACACCGTTTCGGTCAACCTGGCGGGACTGCCGGGAATATCGGTGCCCTGTGGCTTTGACAAGGACGGAATGCCGATCGGAGCGCAGCTTGTGGGCGCGCCTCTGGGGGACCATGTGATCCTGAACGCGGCGTACGCGTACCAGCAGCTGACCGATTATCACAAAAAAGCGGCCGAGAAATTCGGAAAGGAGGCGGAGTAATATGGCATGGGAAACAGTAATGGGTCTTGAGGTCCACGTGGAGCTCGCGACCAAATCAAAGATATTCTGCTCGTGCACGACCGAGTTCGGAGGCGAGCCCAACACGCACTGCTGCCCCATCTGCACCGGAATGCCGGGCACTCTGCCCGTAGTCAACCGTCAGGTGGTGAACTTCGCCATGAAGGCGGGTATCGCGCTGAACTGCGACATAACGCGCTACAATAAATTCGACAGAAAGAACTATTTCTATCCCGACCTTCCTAAGGCCTACCAGATCTCGCAGCTCTATCTGCCCATATGCCGAAACGGCAGAGTGCCGATCGAGACCGAGAGCGGCCTCAAGAAGGATATCAGGATACACGAGATACACATGGAGGAGGACGCCGGAAAGCTTATCCACGACGAGTTCAACGACGAGACCAAGTGCGACTACAACCGCTGCGGCGTGCCCCTTATCGAGATAGTCAGCGAGCCCGACTTCCGCAGCGCGGAGGAGGTCATCGCGTATCTGACAAAGCTCAAGTCGACCCTTGAATATCTGGGCGTTTCCGACTGCAAAATGCAGGAGGGCTCAATGCGCGCCGACGTCAATCTGTCGGTGAGACAGGCGGGAACAGAGGAATTCGGCACCAGGACCGAGATGAAGAACCTGAACTCGTTCAAGGCGATATCAAAGGCGATAAACTACGAGGCGAAGCGCCAGATCGACGTGATCGAGCGCGGCGGCAAGGTTATTCAGGAGACCCGCCGCTGGGACGACAACAAGGACAAGAGCTACGCGATGCGCAGCAAGGAAAACGCGCAGGATTACAGATACTTCCCCGAGCCCGACCTGCCGCCCATCGAGATAGACGACGAGTGGTACGATGCCACAAGGGACAGCCTGCCCGAGCTGGCGGACGCCAAAAAACGGCGCTATATGGACGAGCTGGGTCTGCCCGAGTACGACGCAGATATGATAACCGGTCAGAAGGCGCTCGCCGATTTCTTTGAGGAGACCACCGCCCTGTGCGGCAATCCCAAAGAGGTCTCCAACTGGATCATGGGCGAGCTCATGCGCAAGCTGGGCGACGAGGGCATTGAGGCCAAGGACATGAAGCTGACGCCAAAGGCGCTGGCGACTCTGATCGAGCTGGTGGGCAAAAAGACCATAAATCGCAACAAGGCCAAGGAGATATTCGGAATAGCATTCAAAGAGGATCTGGACGTTGAGAAATACGTCAAGGACAATAATTTAGAGCAGGTGAGCGACGAGGGCCTTGTGCTCGATATCGTCAAAAAGGTTATCGCGAGCAACCCCAAAGCCGTCGAGGACTACAATTCGGGCAACAAGAAGGCCAGCGGCTTCCTGATGGGCCAGTGCATGAAGGAGCTCAAAGGCAAAGGCAACCCCGGCGTTGTGAACAAGCTTTTAAACCGGGAGCTTAATAAATAGGCATATTTAGCCTCGCCCCTTGGGGAGAGGTGGATTTCCGCCATCGGCGGAAAGACGGAGAGGGGTCAACGTAGAGACTAGGAAATAGGTACTAGGAATATCTCGTGGAGATATCCAATGGTTTTCACACTAGTCCCTAGCCGCTAGTCTCTAGTACCTATGTTAACCCCTCTCAGTCGCCTTCGGCGCCAGCTCTCCCCAAGGGGCGAGCCTTATATCATCCGCCTGCCCTAATTGCTAATCGCTACGTTCCCACCTCATCCGACTTTTTGCCCGTTCGGGCAAAAACTCACCTTCCCCTCAAGGGGAAGGCAGAAAAAGGCTTCCCCTTGAGGGGAAGCTGTCTGCGGCTTGCCGCAGACTGATGAGGTGTCTAATCACTACGTTGAAAGGAAAATCAAAATCAAATGCTGAATAAAACGTATGTTGTGTTCGACCTTGAGACGGTCTGCACGGGACCCGACGACAAGGAGCTGCTTGAGATAGGCGCGGTTAAGCTGAAAAACGAAAAAATAACCGAAAGCTTTGAGCAGCTCATAAACCCCGGATACAGCATACCCCAGATAATACGGGAGCTGACCGGGATAACGGACGAGATGGTAAAGGATATGCCGACGTCCCGAACAGTCCTTAAGGATTTCAAAAAGTTCTGCGGAAACGCGGTGCTGGTGGGCCACGATGTGACTTATGATTTAAAATTTCTCAACACCGTGGCGAAAAAGCACCGCATGAAGTTCGGAAACAAGACCTGCGACACGCTCAAAATGGCGCAGGAGCTTTATCCCGACGAGACCAAGCACAATCTCGGCATCACGTGCGAGCGCCTCGGCGTCTCGAACGACCATCCGCACCGCGCGCTCGACGACGCCAAAGCAACCGCCGAGTGCTTTTTAAAGATGAGTAAAATGAAAAAGCCGAAACAGCCGAAACAGGCGAAAGCGGCAAACAAAACCAAGCGGCCGAAAACGGCCGGGTAACAGGAGGAAAGTTATGTGGTACGAAAAAAGCGTGTTTTATCAGATATACCCGCTCGGATTTTGCGGAGCGCCCGCGTCCAATGACGGGGTTTACCAAAATCGCATCAAAAAGGTGATCGACTGGATCCCCCATATTAAAGAAACGGGCTGCGACGCGGTGTATTTCTCGCCGATATTCGAGTCGGACAATCACGGATACGACACCAGAGACTATAAGAAGATAGACTGCCGTCTGGGCGGCAACGAGGATTTCAAAGAGGTGTGCAGGGCCCTTCATGAAAACGGCATAAAGGTCGTGCTGGACGGCGTGTTCAACCATGTGGGCCGCGGATTCTGGGCGTTTAAGGACGTGCAGGAGAAAAGATGGGATTCGCCCTATAAGGACTGGTTCCACATCAGCTTTGACGGCAACAGCAATTATAACGACGGTTTTTGGTACGAGGGCTGGGAGGGCCACTTTGAGCTGGTAAAGCTCAACCTCAGGAACCCCGCCGTCGTGAACTATCTTTTAGAGTGTGTCGACTTCTGGAAAAACGAGTTCGATATCGACGGCCTGCGCCTCGACGTGGCGTACTGCCTCGATCAGGACTTTATCAGGACGCTGCGCCACCACTGCAACTCTCTCAAAGAGGATTTTGTGCTGATAGGCGAGCTGCTCCACGGCGACTATAACCAATTTGTTGCGGACGACAAGCTCCACAGCTGCACAAATTATGAGTGCTACAAGGGCCTGTATTCCAGCATGAACTCGCTCAATATGTTCGAGATCGTGCATTCGCTGCTGCGGCAGTTCGGCCCCGACAACTGGTGCCTGTACCGCGGAAAGCACCTGCTCTGCTTTGTTGACAACCACGACGTGACCCGCGTGGCGGACATACTGACCGACAAGAACCATCTGCCGCTGATCTACGGCGTGCTGTTCGGAATGCCCGGCGTGCCGTGCGTATACTATGGCAGCGAGTGGGGAGCTCTCGGCAAAAAGCAGGACGGCGACCCCGCCCTCAGGCCATGCTTTGAAAAGCCCGAGTTCAGCGAGCTGACGGCGTTTATCTCAAAGCTCGCCAAGGCCCACAAGGAGTCAAAGGCTTTGTGCTACGGCGATTTCCGCTCGGTGGTGCTCACCAACAAGCAGGCGATCTTCGAGCGCAAATGCGACGACGAGCGCGTGATGGTCGCGGTCAATATCGAGGGTGCGCCCTACACCGCCCATTTTGACGCGGGCTGCGGCACCGCGGTGGACCTTATCACGGGCGAGACCCACGACTTCGGCGGCGGCAGCGAGCTCCAGCCCTACAGCGTGCAGTACTGGAAAATGGAAAAATAAGAATATGTATGTCTACACTTCCACAGTGAAAACAATAGTGTTATAAATATTTGTTTTAATTTATAAATATATATTTGAAAAAAAGTGCAGAAGTGTGGACTTTTCTCTGAAACCAACGTTTTTACGGGCTTTACGGTGTCTACACTTTATCAAAATCAGTGTAGATTTTTGTAGACACTGTAGACTTTTATTTATCGACTATATTTTATTCGGAACAAATCAGGCTCCAAAACCCGTAAGGGCGGATATTATCCGCCCGTTTTGCCTCGCCCCTTGGGGAGAGGTGCCCGCTTGCGGACGGAGAGGGGTCAACGTAGGGACTAGAGATTAGTAACTAGGGACTAGGAACCCCTCTCAGTCACCTTCGGTGACAGCTCTCCCCAAGGGGCGAGCCTGATATCCTCTGTTCGTTCTAGTCCCTAGATCCTATTCCCTAGTCCCTATGTTGATATCTATCACCGTTATCTTGCCGCAAAAATCCAATGCGGAGACGTGGGCGCGTTTCAGGTACTGCACGGCTATGGTGTGGTCGGCTTTTATCGCGCCGTCGGCGGGGCTGCCCGAATCGGGCACGCCGCTGGGTATATCCACCGCGAACTTCACCGCGTCGCTGTCGTTTATAATGTCAAACAGCGGCCTCACGCTGTCTCTCAGCTCGCCGTGAAAGCCCGTGCCGTACACGCAGTCGACGATCACGTCGCAGCCGTAGATCACGGCCGCGCTTATCTTCGGGTCAAATTTTATTATCTCGATCCCCATAGCCTTCGCCAGCTCGAAATTCTTTATCATAGCCTTCGCCAGCTCGAAATTCTTTATCGCGTCGGGCGTTTTCGGCTCGCCCGACGCCATCATGATTATGGGCGTGCCGCCGAAATTTTTTATGTACCTGGCCGCAACATAGCCGTCGCCGCCGTTGTTGCCCGCGCCGACGACGATCAGGCACAGCTTGGTCTCAAAGTCCTTGGTGTTGTCTTTTATGTATTCCGCGGCGGCTCTGCCCGCGTTTTCCATCATGTCATAGTAAGACATGCCGCGCTCAAAGGCGGCTTTTTCTATTTCCTTCATTTCGGAGGCTGAAACTATACGCACGGTCAGTCCTCCACATCTATCGCGGCCAGCCGCTGTATGGCTCTCGGCAGCGCGTCCTTTGAGTTTTTCCATGGCTCGTCCTTAAAGCGGTAGTCGAATTTCTGTATGAACCAGTCCACGTCCTCCTGAAGAGTGTCGAGCTGCTTCATTTCAAGGGGGGCTATGACGCTCAGCAGCTCGGCGTAATCCGCCGCGCTCAGACGCTTTTTGCCCTCCGCCAGCAGCATGTTGAAGTGCTCCAGACAAAAGCCTTTGGAGTTCTTTATCTTCTCAATGAACTCGGGCTCCTTTTTCCAGAGGTGGAAGAAGGTGCCGATGTAGCTTTTCATGCGGCCCTCCATGCGGTTGCAGGCGTAGCAGGAGCCCTCAAGCTCGGTGAGGTACGCGTGCGCGGGCGAATCGCTCTCGTCCGCCTTTTTGAACAGGCCCTTTTTCGCGGGCTTTTGCGCCGCCTCCTGATCAAGCAGCTTTTTCAGCTCGCCGCGGACGTGCTTGAGGTGCGTGCTCGCCATCAGCGCCACGCCCAGGCGGTTCTGCTCGCCGTACATCTGCTCGTAGTGCTTTTTGCAGAAGCCCAGCTTGTCGGTCTCGCCTCTGATGTCCTCCTCCATGTAGGAGGGGCCCAGGATATAGTTCAGTATATCCGATTCCAGTTTTTTGTTCAGCGTGCAGAACAGACATTCCCCGTCCTGTTCAAGCGCCTCGTTCACCGGTATGGTGTAAAGTTCCTCTTTCATTTTCTCATCTCCTTAAAAATTGATTATGCTAAGTCCTTCAAGCAGGATCTTAAGTCCTATTAAAATAAGTATCACGCCGCCCGCGACTTCGGCTTTGGTCTTGAACCTCATGCCGAAGCGGTTGCCTATCATCACACCGACGATCGACAGCAGAAACGTTATAATTCCTATCGCCGAGGCCGAGGGGATTATGCTGACCTCTAAGAAAGCGAACGACACGCCGACCGCCAGAGCGTCAATACTGGTGGCGACCGCCAGCATGGTTATCTCTTTGAAGTCATAGACTATCGCGCCGGAGTCGGCCTCGTTTTCGTGCAGCGCGTCCCACACCATTTTGCCGCCGATAAACGCCAGCAAAATAAAGGCGATCCAGTGGTCGACGCTGTTTATATAGCTTTCAAACTGCCGTCCCGCCAGCCAGCCTATCGCGGGCATCATCGCCTGAAAGAACCCGAAAAAGAACGCTATTATCAGCGTGTATTTAAAATCCACTCTGCGCATTTTAAGGCCCTTGCAGACCGACACCGCGAATGCGTCCATCGCGAGGCCGACCGCTATCAGAAACACCTCGTAAAAGCTCATAAAATCTCCCCTGTCAAATAAATACGCTCATTTATTTAATTATACCACTTGCGCTATGATAAATCAATATTTTTATTTGGTTGACAAACATTAAATCTAATGTTATAATAGCGTAAATGACCCGAAATATATCAAAATAACAGTATAACAGTAAAAAATAACGCGAAAAGGAGACATTAAAATGCGAAAAAACAAAATTGCCGCGGCATTTCTGATTATATCGCTGATATGCCTCAGCATGTTTTCGGCGTCCGCCACCGCGTTTTACGACGTGGCCGATGATTTTTGGGCGGCGCCCTATATCACCAGTCTCGAGGCCCGCGGAATAGTCTCGGGCTACGGCGACGGATTTTTTCTGCCGAACAACAACGTTCAGCGCTGCGAGTACGCCAAAATGCTGGTAAACGCGGCGGGCATTCCCCTGTCGAGCGCCAGGACCAGCCCGTACGCCGACCTTGACGTCAACGAGTGGTACCTGCCGTATATCAACGCGATAACCGCGCAGATGCCGGGCTACCAGAGCACCACCGCGGGAGACTCCAGAATATACTTCAAGCCCGAGGACCCCGCCACCAGAGGCGACGTCACCGTGGCGCTGATGCGGGTGCTTAATTATGACCTCTCGCAGTATTATCCGATAAGGGACGATCTGCTGTCCGACGTGTTTTACGACTACGCCTCGATCCCCAAGCAGGACAGGCCGTACATAGCCGAGGCGGTAAAGCGCGGCTACATAACCGGAACGCAGCAGGGCACCTTTGAAGGTTCCGACCCTATCATCCGCTGCGAGGTCTGCGCCGTGCTGTGCAGAGCCTTCCCCGAAAGCGGGACCGCGTATCTTGACATGAGCGGTTTCGGCGGCGGAGAGGTGCTGCTGCACGAGAGCGATCAAGCCGAAAACCAAGTACAAAAAGAAATGCCGGAAGAGATCGCCTCCGGCATTTCTGATATGAAAGTTTATTTTTTAGACGTGGGCCAGGGCGATTCGGAGTTTATCGAGTTTCCCGACGGAAAGACCATGCTGATCGACGCGGGCACAGCGGAGCACGGCGCGGCGGTCTGTTCGTTTATAAAAGGACTGGGGCACTCGCGCATCGACTATGTGCTCACAACCCACCCACACGCCGACCATATAGGCGGCATGCTCGACGTGCTTGACAATTTCAGCATAGGCGTATTCTATATGCCCGACGCGTCGGCGACCACGCGTACCTTTGAAAAAATGCTGCAAAAGCTTATAGACAAGCAGATCGTGACCTATCCCGCGTCGTCGGGTATGACACTCGAAAACGGCTCGTACACGATAGAGTTTTTGGCGCCGATAACGATTTACGAGGACCTTAACAACTGCTCCGTCGTGACGCGGATAGCCTATGGCGGCAGCGTGTTCCTGTTTATGGGCGACGCGGAAAAAGAGGTCGAAAAGCAGCTCTGCGCCGCGGCCTACGACAGGCTCAAGGCGGACGTTTTAAAGGTGGGTCACCACGGCTCGTCGTCATCAAGCACCGCCGAGTTTTTGAGCGCGGTGCGCCCGACCTACGCTGTGATCTCGGTCGGGGCGGGCAATCAATACGGCCATCCCGCCGAAAAGGCGTTGAGCCGTCTGGCGGCGGCCGAGGCGGCGGTGCTCAGGACCGACACGGACGGCACTGTGGCCTTCGGAGCCGGCCCGAACGGCGTTTACAGACTTGACATTTAATTATATAATAATTATAATTGGAGGCGGTATTTATGCGCGGAATTATTGACAGATTCGAGGGCGGATTCGCGGTCGTTGAGACCGACGGCGGCTTTGTGAACATCCCGAGGGAAAAGCTGCCCGCGGGAGCGAAAGAGGGAAGCGTGCTGGAGATCGGCGCGGACGGCGGCGCGAGTCTTGACGAAAACGCCACGGCCGACAGGGAGAAAATGATACGCGGAATGATGGATCAATTGTTTGACAGAAGCAAAGGCAATGATTAGGAGCTGATAAAATGAGTGATTATATTTTGACCTACAGCGGCGCGAAGGTGACGCCGCTTGAGCCGAATCCCGACCAGATAAACATCACCGACATAGCCCACGCGCTGTCGCTGCTGCCGAGAGCCAACGGACACCTGAAATATTTTTATTCCGTGGCGCAGCACAGCCTAAGCTGCGCGGTCGAGGCCGAGGCGAGAGGGTATTCGAAAAAGGTCTGTCTGGCCTGCCTGATACACGACGCCAGCGAGGCGTACCTATCGGACATAGTGCGCCCGATAAAAGTTGTCCTCACCAATTATCTTGAGGTCGAAAAGCTGCTCCAGGAGAGCATATACAAAAAATACCTGCCGGAGCCTCTTACGGACGACGAGCGGGAGCAGATAAAGTCGGTGGACGACGCGATACTCTACTACGAGTTTTTGAATATCAGCGGCGTCGAGATACAGGAGTTTGTGCCCGAGATATTCGGCGCGCATGATTTCAGCCACGAGCCCACGCGGCTCATAGAGGAAAAATTCAAAGAGAGGTTCGGCGAGCTCAGCGGGTAAATATGGAAAGATACAGAGAAATAGAAAGATCAATAATCAAGACCTACAGAAAGACTATCTGGAAAAAATTCGTGTCGGGCATCAACGAGTACAAAATGATAAACGAGGGCGATAAGATCGCGGTCTGCATTTCGGGCGGCAAGGATTCCATGCTTATGGCCAAATGCGTCCAGGAGATACATCGTCACGGCGTGGTGCCCTTTGAGGCCGAGTATATCGTGATGGACCCGGGATACAGCCCCAAAAATCTGGAGCTTATAAAAGCCAACGCCGAGATATTGAATATCCCCATAAAGATATTCGAGAGCCCGATATTCGATTCTGTCGCAAACGTCGGCGACCATCCGTGCTACCTGTGCGCCCGCATGAGGCGCGGCTATCTCTACGAGGAGGCGAAGCGGCTGGGATGCAACAAGATCGCCCTCGGCCACCATTTCGACGACGTTATCGAGACGATACTCATGGGTATGCTGTACGGCGCCCAGATACAGACCATGATGCCCAAGCTCCACAGCACCAACCACCCGGGCATGGAGCTTATACGCCCGATGTACATGGTGAAAGAGCACGACATAATCAATTGGGCGAACGGAAACGGCCTCGGGTTTTTGCAGTGTGCCTGCCGCTTCACCGAGAACACCGAGAGCGGCATAGGCGATTCAAAGCGCCTTGAAATGAAGGCGCTTATCAAACATTTCAGAAAAACCAATCCGTATATTGATATGAATATATTCAACAGCGTGCGCGATATCAACCTGTCCACCGTGATAGGCTACCACAAAAACGGCGAGCGCCACAGTTTTATGGATGAATACAACGTAGGGACTGGGGAATAGGGTCTAGGGACCAGGAATATCATACGGTTTATATTAGGCTCGCCCCTTGGGGAGAGCTGTCACCGAAGGTGACTGAGAGGGGTTCCTAGTCCCTAGTTACTAATCTCTAGTCCCTACGTTGACCCCTCTCCGCCCGCAAGCGGGCACCTCTCCCCAAGGGGCGAGGCAAATACTAGGCTCCCCCTCCTAAAGGAAGGGGAAGCTTTTTTGTGCCTTCCCCCTTGAGGGGAAGGTGGGCGCCGAAGGCGCTCGGATGAGGTGTTAATCTCCGAAGCATATTCCCATTTGGCGGGCTGTCACTACCTCGTTGCAGTCGGGGGTTACGACCTTGAGCTTGCCCGCAACGTCCTTTAAGGGCACGGGAACTATCTCGTTTTTCTTGAGCGCTATCATATAGCCGTACTTCTTTTTGGCTATCATTTGCGCCGCGCTGGTTCCGATCCTTGTGGTCAGCACTCTGTCGTAGGGGCAGGGGCTGCCGCCGCGCTGGAAGTGCCCGGGAACGCACACCCTGATCTCGTTGGGGTGCTTTTCGCGCAGCTCGTCGGCAACGCGGTAGGCGATAGAGGGCTGTTTCATCTTGGCTCTGTGCTTTTTGAATTCCTTTTTGCTCATGGCGGCCTCCTCTTTGGAGATCGCGCCCTCGGCCACCGCGATTATCGAAAAGCTCTTGCCAATGCTGGCGCGCTTGGCGAGTTCGCGGTTCACGCTGTCGATATCATAGGGTATTTCGGGCAGGAGAATAACGTCCGCGCCGCCCGCGATCCCCGCGTACAGCGTGAGCCAGCCCACCTTGTGGCCCATTATCTCAACGATAAACACGCGGCTGTGGGATGTGGCCGTGGTGTGGATGCGGTCGATAACGTCGGTCGCCACGTTCAGCGCGCTGTAGAAACCGAAGGTCATGTCGGTGCCCCAGAGGTCGTTGTCGATCGTCTTGGGCAGGCCGATAACGTTCAGGCCCTCCTCGCTGAGCAGGTTGGCGGTCTTGTGGGTTCCGTTTCCGCCCAGCACCACCAGACAGTCCAGCTTCATTTTTTTATAGTTCTTTTTCATTTTATCGACCTTTGTCAGGCCGTCCTTGTCCTTGTCAAGCATGTTCTTGAACGGCTGGCGCGAGGTGCCCAAGATAGTGCCGCCGCGTATCAGCAGGCCCGAAAAATCTATGGGCTCCATCTTGCGGTAAACCCCGTTGATGAGGCCGTAATATCCGTTCTTGATGCCGTAGATCTCAAGGTCCGCGCCGAAGTGCTCATAAAGAGCCTTGGCCACGCCCCTGATCGCCGAGTTCAAACCCTGGCAGTCACCGCCGCTGGTGAGAATACCTATTCTTTTCATGTGAAAACCTCCTGTTTTATATGATTATTTAAATATTTTCGGATCGTTTATGTCGTAAAGTATTTTGGTTCTGTGTATGTTGTAGCCCATAACGCGGATGTCCGCGTTTTCGGTAATATATTTTATCAGCACCTCGGCGGCGATCTCGGGCTTTAAGTTTTTCTGCCCGCCCGCCGACAGCGTGAGATAAAGCTCGATACCCTCGTCCGTGATCTTCGGGGTCACGGCTCCGAGCACAAAATCCATAAGGTTGACCTCGCGCTCGCCTTTCTTTTTGGTGCGCTTGATTATTTTGACCTCGGGCAGCGCAAAAAATTCTTTGACCGCATTGAGAGCGTTTTCGTCCGCGCCGCCGCACAGCAGCGTCAGGCGGTACTCCGCGCCGAAAATATCATTGGCCGAGATGTTCGGGTCGCCGACCGATATTATCCTGATGTCGGGCGGCAGCGCGTCGTTCAGCCGTTTCATTATCTCACCGTCCGTGGCGCTGTCCTCAAACTCAATGTCCACGCACTCGCACGGGCTTGTGACGCCCACCGAAAGCGGGAGCGAGAACGTCATTTTCATG
This sequence comes from uncultured Monoglobus sp., assembly GCA_947630505.1. Lineage (GTDB taxonomy): Bacteria > Bacillota > Clostridia > Monoglobales > Monoglobaceae > Monoglobus. The sequence continues at coordinate 19,811 of CANRHV010000020.1, forward strand.
TGCGGGTTAAAGCCCCGGCTGTAGACCGCGGGCAGCTCGGCGCGCATGATCGACCGAGTAAAGCAGCGCAGCAGATCCAGGTGGGATATATACTTCGCCATGCCCGTCTTGGAAAATCCGAGCCGTCTTTTACTCAAAGCAGACACCCCCTCCGAACGACGCCGCGCCGCAGCCGCCGCATTTTTCGCGGCAGTCGGGAGTGGTCTTTTCCTCGTACGCCCTCTTGTGCTCTTTTATCAGATACGACTTGGGCACGCCGATATCGGCGTAGTCCCAGGGCAGTATCTCGTCGTAGGGTATTCTGCGATTCGCGTAAAACGAGGGGTCTATGTTGTTTACCCTGAAAGCCTCCAGCCATTTTTCGTAATCGAAAAAGTCGCTCCAGCCGTCGAACTTGCAGCCCAGCTCATGGGCGGTGATAAGCACCTCCGACAGCCGTCTGTCGCCCTTGGCGAACACCGCCTCAAGCAGACTGATGTCGCTGTTGTGCCAATTGTACACTATCTTTTTCGAGCGGATATTTTCTTTCAGGAATCGCGCCTTGTCCTCCATTTCGGAGATAAGGTTCTGCGGCTCCCATTGAAACGGCGTGAAAGGCTTGGGCACAAAGAAAGAGGTGCTGACGGTTATGCTGACGCTCCTGCCTTTGCGCTCATCGGGCGGTATCGAGAAAAATCCCTCGTCGATCACTTTTTTCGCAAGATCGGCTATGCCCTTAACGTCGTCGTAGGTCTCGGTGGGCAGACCCAGCATAAAGTAGAGCTTTATGCGGTTATACCCGCCGCCGAATGCGATCCTCGACGTTCTGATGAGGTCGCTTTCTATGACGTTTTTGTTTATAACGTCGCGGAGCCGCTGGGTGCCCGCCTCGGGAGCGAAGGTCAGACCGCTTTTTTTCACCTTTTGCACCTTTTCCATAAGCTCCATTGAAAAATTGTCCACCCTCAGCGACGGCAGCGACAGATTGATGCGCTTGTCGACCGTCATGCCGAGCAGCCTGTCGATCAGTTCCTGAAGCTCGCGATAGTCGCTGGTCGAGAGCGACGACAGCGACATCTCCTCGTAGCCCGTGTTTCTGATGCAGCCGTCGGCTATGCCGCACAGCCGATCAACCGACCGCTCGCGTACAGGGCGGTAGATATACCCCGCCTGACAGAATCGGCAGCCGCGGATGCAGCCGCGGAACAGCTCGAGCATGATGCGGTCGTGTACCGTCTCCATAAACGGAACGATCAGCTTTTCGGGCGCGTAGCACTTGTCAAAATCGAGTATTATCCGCTTTCTGACCTGTTTGGGCACGCCCGGGCGGTTGGGCTCAAAGCGCTTTATCGTGTTGTCGTCATTATATTCCACGTCGTAGAATTTCGGCACGTATATGCCGCCGAGGGAGACCAGCGACATCAAAAAATCGTCGCGGCTCTTTCCGCTGCCGCGCCATTTTTTGTATTCGTCCATGATCTCGCCGTTGACTTCCTCACCCTCGCCGAGGATAAAGAAATCCACCAGCTCGGCCAACGGCTCGGCGTGATAGGCGCAGGGGCCGCCGCAGCATACAAACGGGTCGCCCTCGCCGCGCTCGCGGGTCCTGAGCGGGATCCCGGCCAAATCGAGCATGTTGACAACGTTTGAGTAGCTCATCTCGTATTGCAGGGTAAAGCCCACGATGTCAAATTCCCTGACCGGCGCGCAGCTTTCCATCGAGAGCAGGGGAATATCCCGCTCCCGCATAAGCCTTTCCATGTCGTCCCAGGGCGCGAACACGCGCTCGCACACCGTGTCGTCCCGCTCGTTGAGCATGTGGTACAGTATTTTCATGCCCAGGTGCGACATTCCCACCTCGTAAACGTCGGGAAAGCAAAAGGCGAACGACATCATATCGTCGGTCTTTTTCTTGTGGACGCTGCCGAACTCGTTTCCTATATAGCGCGCGGGTTTCTGCACCCGACGCAGGCAGTCCTCATAATCGGTTCTGTAGTCTCTCATCTGTTACCTCGTTTTTGTAAATTTAATTTAAACAGCTCGGATTCATTTTCGATCAAATCATTTGCGAGATATTTAAAATCCATATTCTCAATTCCGTATGAGCCGTCATTGATTTGTCGCGCAAGCCTGCTTTTGTAATAGATATTCAAAGCGTCTCGCAGCGAAATATTTTTAATTTTTGCGACCTGTGTTATAATATCGTCCTCTAAATTCTGTTTGTATACGGAATCCATATCATTCATGATTATTCACCAACCTTATATGATTCGACATAATTCAGCGCGGTGTCGAGCACGGCTTGATTTACAAAGCAGATTTGGTCATTCATTTTGTAAAACCTCAATTCTTCAAGGACTTTGGATTTGTTCCATATGCCGCGCGCGTACATATCTATGGTTTTAAAAAATCATCATTTGCAACTTTGCCGATTATCACGTCGTAATTTTTGTAAGATTCGCCGCCTTTGCGGCAGCCGCATACAAAATCAAGCCAATCTTCATTCTCGCTTTCAAATCTCAGCACATTGATATTATTGTCTGAAATATCCATTTCGTAAACGTTAACAACGGGAGAACGCCGCATTCTGACAGCCTTGCGTTTTGCCCATCTCTCGGCTTGATCTTTGTAGGTAGTAACATAGAATCCCGAGCCAAAATCCAGAAATTTTTTGGAAAAGGCGGTATTCGGTTTTTCTATTTCCAAAACGGAACCGTGATACACGATCATACCGATACACCCCGCTCTCTGACAAATTCGGTTATGTCCTCCACAAGGTATTCGCTGCCCAATGTGTGAAGCGTGTCGTAGCACGAAATAATATAGTCGTCAAATATTCCCGTGGAATTTAAAATATAATAAACTTCCGACGGGGCGACTTTCCAGTTTTCGGCTAAAATATATATTAAAAATAAAGAAAATTTAAGCTCTTTGTCTGTAAACACGTTCATCACCGATTTCTTTTATTTTTCTGAATATAGCATAGCATAAAATTTTTGTAAAATCAATATAATTTAGGCTGATTTTTTGTTGCAATGGCGAAAAAAGAGTGGTATTATATATTGCGAGGTGAGCGAACGTGAGCGGAGTGGTCCATCCGATACCGCCGGTATTTGATAAAAACTCAAAAATACTTATACTCGGCAGCTTTCCGTCGGTCAAATCGCGGGAGGCGCGGTTTTTCTACGGCCATCCCCAAAACCGATTTTGGAAAACTTTATCCGCCGTGCTGGGCGCGGACACGCCCGATACTATACCCGAAAAAAAGCGCTTTTTGCTTGAAAATAATATCGCGCTGTGGGACGTGATACGCTCCTGCGAGATCAGCGGCTCGGCGGACAGCTCGATAAAAAACGCGGAGCCCAATGATTTTTCGGAGATATTCGCGGCCGCCGATATAGGCGCGGTGTTCGCCAACGGCGGAACGGCGCACGGACTTTACCGCAAGTTTTTTCCCGATAAAGATATAACAAGGCTCCCCTCGACCAGTCCGGCCAACGCCGCGTTTTCCCTTGAGCGGCTTGTACGGGAGTGGAAAATTATTTTGGATTATTTATAAAGGAGACCCCCAATGAAAAAAAGCGCGAGGATCACCGCCGCTCTTCTGACGGTCTGCATGGCGCTGCTCTGCGCGGCGTTCACGTTTCCGGACGTGCGCCCCGGCGAGTGGTACACAGAAAATATAGATGCCATGTCGTCAAGCGGCCTGCTCAATGGCTACGAGGACGGCACGTTCAGACCCGACGGCACGATAACGTACGCCGAGTTTATAAGCGTTGCGGCGAGGTGCGTCGGCGTTACCGCGGCGCAAAGCGGCTCCCACTGGGCGTCGGGCTACATGAAGCGCGCCTATGAGAGCGGCTGGTACGACTACGACGAGATCTATGAGGCGGACTTCGACAAGCCGATAACCCGCCAAATGGCGGTCAAGATAGTCGATCTGGCGTTTGATATCCCGAAAAACGAGCAGGTGAACAACGCCTATTACAAATACATGATGTCGATCAAGGACTTCAATGATATACCCGGGCGGTACGGGTACTTGGTCGTGCGCGCCTACAACAACGGAATTCTGACCGGAGACGAGAACGGGAATTTCAACCCGCTCTCAAACCTGACCCGGGCCGAGGCCTGCGCGATGATCATGCGCGCGAGAGGAAAGGGCTCGGCGTCAGTTCCGCAAGCAGCGGCGCCGACAAATACGGAGCCGCCGAAGGCCGCGGCGATAAGCGGCGGAGTTTCGCAAAACGGAAAGCTGTCGGTCTCGGGCATCGATCTCGTGAACCAAAACGGCGAGCCGATCGTGCTCCGCGGCATGAGCAGCCACGGCATACAATGGTACGGGAATTTTGCGTCGCATAACGCGATAAAGAATACCGCGGAATATGGCGCGAACCTGTTCCGCGTCGCGATGTACACCGAGGAGAACGGCTATTTAAGCGATCCCGACAGCGTGAAAAGCGCGGCTTACGCGGCGGTCGACAGCGCGATCTCAAACGATATGTACGTGATACTCGACTGGCACATACTGAGCGACGGCGACCCGATGGCGCACGTGAGCGAGGCGGCGGAATTTTTCGCCGAGGCGTCCGCGAAATACGCGGGCGTGCCCAATGTGATATTCGAGATATGCAACGAGCCCAACGGAAACATAAGCTGGAGCGGAAACGTCAAGCCCTACGCCGAGACGATAATTCCGATAATCAGGCAAAGCGGCGACGCGGTGATACTGGTTGGCTCTCCCACATGGAGCCAGGACATAGACAAGGCGGCCGACGACCCGCTGAGCTTTTCGAACATAATGTACGCCTGCCATTTCTACGCGGGCACCCACGGCGCGTGGCTCAGGGACCGCATAGACTACGCCCGCTCAAAGGGCGCCCCGATATTTATAAGCGAGTGGGGCACAAGCGCGGCGGACGGCAGCGGCGGCGTGTTCCTCTCGGAATCGACCGAGTGGCTTGACTTTCTGGCGGAGCGGAACATAAGCTGGGCGAACTGGTCGCTGTGCGACAAGGTCGAGACCTCGGCTGCGCTGAATTCCGGAACAAATCCCGACGGAGCGTGGAGCGACGCGGATCTGAGCGAGTCGGGAAAATTTGTGTTTTCAAGATTCAGATGATTTTTGACCGCGTACCGGCTTGACTGCGATAAAAAAATTGACTATAATATATACACTTTTTAAGCGAGGCATAAGAATGAGCGAGATAAAAACAACAAACCTCATCGAGTGCTTGACGGACGAGGGCAAAGTATCGTCCGTAGCGCTTCGACACTATATTCAAAGCGGCTTTGAGAGAAAGATGTTCGCCTTTGACGGCGTTTGCCCGAAGCGAAAATTTACGGATATGGGCGATTTTATCATGAAAGACTTTGAGGACAGTTTTTTCGAGACGCACGACACATACGAGTATATTCTTGAAAATGAGGATCTATCTCAAAACGGACGCGGTGTTATGCAAAAATCCATGTCGGCGTTGAGCGACGCTTACCTCAGAGCGAGAAACCTGAACGAGATATCCCACAGCGGAAGCATAGACGAGGCGGCGTTTGAGCCGATCGAGCTTGCGGAATACGCGGCGCAGTTTGTGCAATACCTGCGCTCGGTGCTTCCCGATGAGGTCGGAAAAGGCATAAGACTTGTGCGGGGAAGCCGAAACAGCTTGATGTGCGCCGCGGAAAAAACGATGTTGACCTTGATTCTCGTTAACTTGGTTCATAACGCGCTGAGGCACAGCCGCTCGGAGGACGGCCGCATTGATATCGCGGTCAGCAGGATAAGAAAATATAACCGCGCCGCGCTGTCTGTGATAGACTACGGCATAGGCGTTGACGTTAAAAAGCTGCGCGGCGTTATGGAACGCAACATAGTCAGCGCGGAAAACGGGTTTATTAAATTCAGAAAATACCAAGGCTGCGGACTGATCGCGTGCCAGCGTATGGCGGACGCGCTCGGAGGAAATATTATGGTCGGAAACGTGGCGGGCGGCGGCGCGATATTCACGCTTGTCATGCCCGGTCCAGACGAGGTCAAAAACCGCTTTCCGATGAGTATGAACGACGTTTCGGGGGAGATCGGCCCCAATAAGAAATTGATAAAAATAGTGCTGCAAAAATTTGTAAGCTATGAAAACAGAAAATAAATTTTAGACAGGAGTGTTTAATTATGAAAAAGACATTAAAACTTTTGGCCGCGACGGCGGCCGCGGTATCGCTGCTGACTTTGGCATCGTGCGGCGGCGGAGGCGCGGAAAACGCGCAGGAGGCGCAGCAGGCCTTCGGAACAGTTATGGACGGCTTCAAAAACGGAGACACCAAGGCGATAGAAGAATACGTGGACCTGAGCGCCGACCCGGAGCTGAGCTCGGCTTTGGCGGCGTCGCTCGGCAATATTTCCTATGAGGTCAAGTCTGTGACGACCGAAGGAAACAAGGCCACGGTAGACGTGTCCGTGACTTCGCTTGACACGTCACAGGTGATGCAGAAGTATATCGAGAGCGTGGCGGCGCTGGTTTCAAGCCCCGACTATCAGAGCAAAGTCGGCACCATGACAAAAGAGGAATACGACGCGCTGATGGACGAGCAGCTTGAAAAAATATTGTCAAGCGGCGAGATAGGCACGGTCACGAGCGACGAGACGATAGAAATGACAAAAGACGGCGGAGAGTGGAAACTCAGCGACAGCAGTCTGCCCGACAAGCTGATCGGCAACACATTGAGCGCTATAAAGCAAATAAAGCAATAAAACGCTTGCAATAATACTCGTCTTGAGTTATAATTAAGCAGTTAAGCGTAAAATAAGATTTGGAGGTTAACTTTAATGGGTATAAAAAAGATGATTGAAAAGGTCATCGGAACATACAGCGACAGGGAGCTCAAAAAGATATATCCCATCGCCGACAAGGTAATGGCTCTCGAGGGCGATATGGAAAAGCTCACCGACGCCGAGCTCAAGGCCATGACGCCCAGGTTCAAGGAGCGGCTGAGCAGCGGCGAGACTCTTGATGACATTCTGCCCGAGGCCTTCGCGGTATGCCGCGAGGCGGCGTGGCGCGTGCTGGGCATGAAGCACTTCCGCGTTCAAGTCATCGGCGGCATAGTGCTGCACCAGGGCAGGATCGCCGAGATGAAGACCGGTGAAGGAAAAACGCTTGTGGCGACGCTGCCGGCTTACTTAAACGGACTTTCGGGAAAGGGCGTCCACATTGTCACGGTCAACGACTATCTGGCAAAGCGCGACAGCGAGTGGATGGGCAAGCTCTATAATTTTTTGGGGCTCAGCGTGGGACTGGTTATTCACGACAAGACCAACGCCCAGCGCCAGGAGGCCTATAACGCCGACATAACCTACGGCACGAACAACGAGATGGGCTTTGACTACCTGCGCGACAACATGGTCATATATAAAGAAAACAAGGTTCAGCGCGGCCACAACTACGCCATAGTCGACGAGGTGGACAGTATTCTGGTGGACGAAGCCAGAACGCCTCTCATCATCTCGGGCATGGGCGACAAGTCGACCGACCTTTATGAGCAGGCTGACAGATTCGCCAAGACGCTCGCGTTTAAAAAAATCGTCGAGACCGACACCAAGGTCGAGATAGAGGACGAGGACGAGCTGAACAAATACGATTATATAGTCGACGAGAAGGCGAAAACCGCCACGCTGACGCCCCAGGGCATCAAAAAGGCGGAGGAGGCTTTTCATCTCGACAACCTGACCGACCCCGCCAACATGACGATATCGCACCACATCAACCAGGCGATAAAAGCGATCGGCGTTATGCGCCGCGACAAGGACTACGTGGTAAAAGACGGCGAGGTCATCATAGTCGATGAGTTCACGGGCCGCATGATGTTCGGCAGAAGATATAACGACGGTCTGCACCAGGCGATAGAGGCAAAAGAGGGCGTCAAGGTCGAGCGCGAGTCAAAGACTCTGGCGACCATCACCTTCCAGAACTACTTCAGGTTATACGGCAAGCTCTCGGGCATGACGGGTACCGCCCAGACCGAGGAAGAGGAGTTCCAGGAGATATACAGTCTGGACGTTATAGTTATCCCCACCAACAAGCCGCTGGTGCGCGTCGACGAGCCCGACAGCATATACAAAACCGAGGACGCCAAGTTTAACGCGGTAATAGACGACGCGGTGAAAGCCCACGAAAAGGGCCAGCCGGTGCTTATCGGCACTGTCTCGATCGAGAAGTCCGAAAAGCTGAGCCGCATGCTGCGCCGCAGAGGCATAAAGCACAACGTTTTAAACGCCAAGTTCCATGAAAAAGAGGCCGAGATAGTCGCTCAGGCGGGCAAGAAGGGCGCGGTCACGATAGCCACAAACATGGCGGGCCGCGGAACCGATATCGTGCTGGGCGGAAACGCCGAGTTCATGGCGCGCAGCGAGATGGAAAAGCTGGGCTATTCCGACGAGTTGATCGTCCAGGCGACGGGTTTCGCCGAGACCGACGATGAGGAGATCCTGGCGGCGCGCGCCAAGTTCAGAGAGCTGAACGACAAATTCAAGGCCGAGATCGAGCCCGAGCAGAAAGAGGTGCTGGCTGCGGGCGGACTTAATATCTTAGGCACCGAGCGCCACGAGAGCAGACGTATCGACAACCAGCTCCGAGGCCGTTCCGGACGTCAGGGAGATGTGGGCAGGTCCAAGTTCTACATCTCGCTTCAGGACGACCTGATGCGTCTGTTCGCTCCCGAGAGGATCGAGCGCGTTATGAACACTCTGGGTATGGACGACGACGAGGCAATCGAGAGCAAGATGCTCAGCGGTACTATCGAGACCGCGCAGGAGCGCGTCGAGGGCAAGAACTTCGACATCAGACGCAACGTGCTCCAGTTCGACGACGTCAACAATCAGCAGAGAGAGATAATATACAAGCAGCGCGACCGGGTGCTGGACGGCGGCGACCTGCGCGACAATATCATGAAGATGATGCGCGACGTTATCTCAAACACCGCGGCGCTGTATATAGGCGACAAGGCCAATGTCCCCGAGGAATGGGACTGGCAGGGAATGCGCGAGCATTTCGAGTCGATCTTCGGCGAGATGCCCGAGGACTTTATGAAGTTCACCGATGTTGAGATAGACAAGATGACGCTCGAGCGACTGACCGATTATATTTTCGAGGACGCCGAGAAGAAATACAAGCAGAAAGAAGCCGAGTTCGGCGACGCCATGCGCGAGGTGGAGCGCGTCATAATGCTTCGGGTCGTTGACCAGAAGTGGATGGACCACATCGACAACATGGAGCAGCTGCGTCAGGGCATATATCTCAGAGCCTACGCCCAGCACGACCCGGTCGTTGAATATAAGTTCGAGGCCATGGACATGTTCGAGGAAATGACCGAGTCTATCAAAGAGGACACGGTTAAGCACCTGTTCCACGTGGTGCCTCAGACCAGGATCGAGCGCCAGCAGGTGGCGAAGCCCACAGCCGAGAACGCGGGCGGCGACGGCACCGTTAAGAAAAAGCCTGAGCGCCGCGTGAACAAGATCGGCAGAAACGACCCCTGCCCCTGCGGCTCGGGCAAGAAATACAAAAACTGCTGCCTGGACAAGGACAGAGCGGCGGGACGCGCCTAAACGCGGACATAACACAAAATCAAGAGGTGATAAAGTGATAGCATTCGACGAATACAAGCTCGGGCTTGAAAATATGCAAAAAGATATTACGGAACTGAGGGATTCACTTTAACTTGGCCGCGCTTAGCGACGAGATAGCCGCGCTTGAGAAAGAGAGCTTCGAGCCCGATTTCTATTCCGACATGGAAAAGGCGGGGCGTACCCTTCAAAAAATAAAGGGCCTCAAGGACAAGGTCGCGGCCTTTGACGACTTGTACTCAAAGTGGGAGGACTTAACCGCCCTTGTGGAACTGGGCAACGAGGAGGAGGATGAAAGCCTGCTCGACGAGGTAAAGCCCGGATATAAGGAGCTCAAGCAGGCGATCGACGCCATGAAGCTCGATACCCTGCTTTCGGGCAAATACGACAGACTGAACGCCATAGTGACCCTGCACTCGGGCGCGGGCGGCACCGAGGCTCAGGACTGGTGCGAGATGCTTTACCGCATGTACAACATGTGGGCCGACCGCCGCGGCTTTAAAACCGAGGTCATAGACTATCTGGACGGCGAGGAGGCGGGCATCAAAAGCGTCACGTTTTCAATAAGCGGCCTCAACGCCTACGGATATATGCAGTCCGAAAAGGGCGTACACCGTCTGGTGCGCATTTCCCCGTTCGATTCGGCGGCGAGGCGGCACACGTCTTTCGCGTCCTGCGAGGTCGTGCCCGAGCTCGACGAGGAGCTGGACGTTGAGATAAATCCCGACGATCTGAGGATCGACACCTACCGTTCAAGCGGAGCGGGCGGACAGCACATCAACAAGACCGAGTCGGCCATAAGGATAACTCATATTCCCACGGGCATTGTAGTCACCTGTCAGAACGAGCGCAGCCAGCACAAGAACAAGGAGACCGCCATGAAGGTTCTAAAGTCCAAGCTGGTGGAGATAGCCGAGCGCGAGCAGAAGGACAGGATCGACGACCTAAAGGGCGTCCAGACCGAGATCGCGTGGGGCAGCCAGATACGCTCCTATGTGTTCCATCCATACACAATGGTAAAAGACCATAGAACGGGCTACGAGGTCGGCAACGTGAACGCGGTCATGAACGGCGACATCAACGGATTTATCAACGCCTACCTAAAGGCGAAATCCAAAGGCGAGATTTAAAGGAGTTAACATATGTTTGAAAAGCTTTCATTCTTAGAGGAGCAGTTCGAGGAGCTTGCGCGCAAGATCAGCGACCCCGAGATCATAGCCGATCAGGAGACGTGGCGCAAGCTGTGCAAGGAGCATTCCGATCTGACCCCGATAGTTGAAAAATACAGAGAGTATAAAAAGAACAAAGAGACGATAGACGACGCGGCCGCCATGATGGACGACCCCGAGACCGACAAGGAGTTCCGCGAAATGCTGGTCGAGGAGACCAAAGAGGCCAAGGCCAATATCGAGAAAATAGAAGAAGAACTCAAGATCCTGCTTCTGCCCAAGGACCCCAACGACGACAAAAATGTTATGGTCGAGATCCGCGGCGGAGCGGGCGGCGACGAGGCCGCGCTGTTCGCGGGCGACCTATACAGAATGTATTCCATGTACGCCGACTCAAAGCGCTGGAAAACCGAGGTGCTGAGCCTTAATGAGATCGGCATCGGCGGCATAAAAGAGATAACGTTTATGATAAACGGCGAGGGCGCCTACAGCCGCCTGAAATTCGAGAGCGGCGTCCACCGCGTTCAGCGAGTGCCCGAGACCGAGTCGAGCGGCAGGATACACACCTCGACCGTGACCGTGGCGGTGCTGCCCGAGGTCGACGACGTGGAGGTCGAGATCAATCCCGACGATCTGGAGATCGACACCTATCGTTCAAGCGGAGCGGGCGGCCAGCATATCAACAAGACCGAGTCGGCCATAAGAATAACCCACAAGCCCACGGGCATCGTGGTGACCTGCCAGGACGAGCGCAGCCAGCACAAGAACCGCGAGGCGGCCATGAAGATGCTGCGCTCAAGACTGTACGACAAGATGGAGCAGGAGCGCAACGCGGCGATCGCGGCCGACAGAAAGAGCCAGGTGGGAACCGGCGACCGCAGCGAGCGCATCAGGACCTACAACTACCCCCAGGGCAGGATGACCGACCACAGGATCGGCCTGACGCTGTATAAGCTGGAGCAGATATTAAACGGCGACCTTGACGAGATCATCGACGCCCTTATAACCACAGACCAAAGCGAAAAACTAAAACGCACAGAATAATGAAAACACTTTTACTCACAAACAAAACATCCGATCTGCAAACGGCTGCGGATCTTATTCGGTCGGGACAAACCGTGGTTTTCCCGACCGAAACGGTTTACGGCATCGGCGCCGATGCCAAAGACCCCGAGGCCGTTAAAAAAATATTCGAGGCAAAGGGACGTCCGTCGGACAACCCTTTGATCGTGCATGTCTCGGACAGATCCCAAATTACAGACGTTGCCGCCGAGGTGACCGATGACGCGCAAAAGCTGATCGACGCATTCATGCCGGGCCCGATAACGGTCATATTAAAAAAGCGCCCCGACATCCCGAGCGAGGTGACGGCGGGGCTTGACACCGTGGGCATACGCATGCCGTCAAACAAAACAGCGTCGGAGTTCCTTCGCCTCTGCGGTAGGCCTGTCGCGGCCCCCAGCGCCAACCTGTCGGGAAAGCCCAGCCCCACGCGGTTTGAGCATTGCGTCGAGGACATGGACGGCAGAGCCGCGGCTATAATCGACGGAGGCCCCTGCGATGTGGGTATCGAGTCGACCGTTATAGATATGAGCGGCGAGCCTATCATATACCGCCCCGGCCGCGTGAGCCGTGGGCAGATCGAACAGGTTTTGGGCAAAAAGGTGAGCCTTGCAGCCTCTTTAAAGGACGGCGAAAAGCCCAAGTCGCCGGGGCTCAAATACAAGCACTATTCCCCGAAGGCGAAAGTGGTGATAATAAAAGGCACCCTCGACGAGGCGGCAAACTGCGTCAACTCGCAGACAAGGCCGACGGGCGTTATTTTGTTTGACGAGATATTAAAAGAGATAAAGCCTAAGCTCAAAGATGGCGTCATCTGCCTGTCTTTGGGCGGCATAAACAAGCCCGACGAGGCGGCCGCGGCACTGTTCGCCGCGCTGCGCAAAACAGATGAGCTGGGCGCGGAGATCGTTTTCGCTCCCGAGATACCCGACACCGACAAATGGGCGGGCGTCCGCAACCGTCTCTACCGCGCCGCGGGAAACGAGGTGCGCGAGGCGTCCGAGTTCGCCGAAAGCGAGAGATCGGACGTTGAAACTCCGATAAAAAATATTTTGTTTGTTTGCTCGGGCAACACCTGTCGCAGCCCGATGGCCGAGGGGCTGTTCAATTATTACGCTAAGGAGCGCGGCATGAGCGTTTCCGCCGAGTCGGCGGGACTGTTCGTGTTCCCCGGCTCAAAGGTTTCAGAGAATTCGGTAAAGGCGCTCGCGGAGCTTGATATAGATATAAGCGGCCACGAGCCGACGCAGCTCGATCTTGAGCTGATCGGCGGCGCCGACCTGATACTCGCCATGTCGGGCAGCCACAAGAGCGCGATTTGCGCGGCGGCGCCCGAGGCGGACGGCAAGACCTTTACCCTTAAAGAATACGCGGGCGCAGTCGGAGAGATATCCGACCCGTTCGGCGGCGGAATTGAGATATACAAAAGCTGCATGCTTGATATAAAAAACTGCGTCAAAAAAATTATCGCGAGGCTTGACGATCATGAAAATTAAGTTCGAGATCATGAACGAGAGCCATATCGACGATATGCTCAAGATCGAGAAAAAGTGTTTCCCCGACGAGCCGTGGACGCGGAGAATGTTTGAAAGCGAGCTTGAAAACATGATCTCGGCCTTTTTGGTCGGTGTCGACGAAAGGGGAGCCGCGGTCTGTTTCGGCGGAATGTGGCTGATCGCGGACATTGCCGAGATCACCAACATCGCGGTCGACCCCGATCATCGGCGGCTGGGTCTCGGCGAAAAGACGCTGAGCCTGCTTTGCGACATCTGCCGCGAGAGGGGCGTGTCTCGGATAAATCTTGAGGTCCGTGACGGCAACGACGCGGCGATGGGGCTCTATGAAAAATTCGGATTCGAGCCCGTGGGCCGGCGCGCGAAATATTACGACAATAAATTCGACGCGATACTTATGACAAAAAAATTATAGAGGTGGTATTTTGAAAATTCTTGCGATAGAGAGCTCCTGCGACGAGACTGCGGCGGCGGTGGTGGAGGACGGGACGAACGTCCTCTCAAACGTGATAAACACCCAGATAGAGCTGCATAAGCTCTACGGCGGGGTGGTGCCCGAGATCGCGTCGCGGAAGCATATCGAGAACATAAGCGCGGTAGTCGACAAGGCGCTCGACGACGCGGGCGTTGCGTTAGAAGAGATCGACGCAGTGGCGGTGACATACGCCCCGGGTCTTATCGGCGCTCTGCTTGTGGGCGTGTCGTACGCCAAAGGTCTGAGCTTCGCCGCGAGCAAGCCGCTGATCCCCGTGCACCATATCCGCGGACACATCTGCGCCAACTACATAGAGACCCCGAGCCTTGAGCCGCCGTTTGTGTGTCTCGTGGCGTCGGGCGGCCACAGCAACATCGTTCATGTGAAGTCTCGGACGGATTACGAAGTCATAGCGTCGACCAACGATGACGCGGCGGGCGAGGCCTTTGACAAGGTATCGCGCGTGCTTGGCCTCGGCTATCCGGGCGGCCCCGCGATACAGAAGGCGGCGGAGAGCGGCAACAGCGAGGCGGTGCGTTTCCCCAGGGTCAACATGGGCGAGGGCGGCCTCGACTTCAGCTTCAGCGGAGTAAAGACCGCGGTGCTGAACTATATACACAATCTTGAGCAGCGCGGCGAGGAGATCAACAAAAACGACATCGCGGCCTCGTTCCAGCAGGCCGTGATCGACGTGCTCTCCGATCATCTCATAACAGCGGCCGAGGAGCGGAGCGTCAAGACTCTCGCTTTGGCCGGAGGCGTGGCGTCAAACCTGCCGCTTCGGGAGCTGATACAAAAAAAGGCGTTATCGCGCGGCTTTGAGCTCTATTATCCGAGACCCTTGCTCTGCACCGACAACGCGGCCATGATCGGCTGCGCCGCCTACTATGAGTATCTGGCGGGCAGGCGGGCCGATCTGAGCCTCAACGCGTACGCTAATATGGACATTGAAAACCCGATTGTGTGAAATTCGGCGTATAATATTGTGCAAAACACATAAATTAAGTATAAAATTTCAATTTATTATTGACGTTTTCTATAATTTATGTTATTATAATTTTAAATATATTTTTGTGTATTTAAAAATCGGAGGTGTTTTTTTATGGCATTTAATATTATAAGCGAGGCGAAGCGCTGCCTGCACTGCAAAAAACCGATGTGCAGAGAGGGCTGCCCCATACATACGAATATTCCCGACATGATACAGATGTTTTTAAACGGCAAGATGAACGACGCGGGCAAAATGCTGTTCGACAACAATCCGCTGTCGGTGGTCTGCTCGCTCGTGTGCAATCATGAGAATCAGTGCCAGGGCCATTGCGTGCTGGGAATAAAGAGCCATCCGGTGCACATCAGCAGCATCGAGAACTATATCTCGTCGGCGTATCTTGAGCGCCTTGAGTACGAAAAGCCTGAGCCCAACGGCAAAATGGTCGGCATCGTCGGCTCGGGCCCCGCGGGAATCACCATCGCGATCGAGCTTGCCAAGCGCGGCTACGCGGTCACCATCTTTGAGGCCAAGGACAAGATCGGCGGCGTGCTGCGCTACGGCATACCCGAATTCAGGCTGCCGAAGATCATTCTTGACAAATACAAAAAGCTGCTTTTGGAACTGGGCATAAAGATCAGACCCAACGCCACGATCGGCGGCGCGGTCAGCATCGAGGATATTTTCAGAGACGGATACGACGCGCTGTTTATCGGCACGGGCGTGTGGAAGCCCAACAGCCTCAAGATCAAGGGCGAGAGCCTTGGCAATGTGCACTACGCCATAGCCTATCTGATAAATCCCGACGAGTACGATCTGGGCAACAGCCTGAATATAATCGGCGCGGGCAACGCGGCCATGGACGTGGCGAGAACGGCCATAAGACACGGCGTGCGTTATGTTACAGTGTTCAACCGCACCGATGAGGTGGCGGCCAGCAATCAGGAATACGAATACGCCAAAATAGACGGCGTAATGTTTGAGAACCGCAAGATACCCGTTGAGATCAAGACCGACGGCGTGATTTTTGCCGACGCTAAGATAAACGAGGACGGCAGCATCGAAAAGATCGAGGGCACCGAAAAGCTCTACCCGTCCGATTCGGTCATAATCTCGATCAGCCAGGGCGCTCAGGAACAGATATTGTCGAGGACGAAGGGCATCGACACCAACAAAAAGGGTCTGCTGATCACTAACAAATACGGCGAGACAACCCGCGACGGCATTTTCGCCTCGGGCGACATAGTCCGCGGCGCCAAGACCGTGGTCGAGGCCGTCAAGTACTCAAAGCAGGTGGCCGACGCCATGGACGAGTATATGCAGAGCCTTGACAAATAGTATTTTTAATTGCAAATTATAAGGCGGATTTTTCGATCCGCCTTTGCTTCGCAAGCTAAGACAAAACGAATTTTTATTGGGGGATCATACTATGAGACACAAAAGAATTTTGAGCGTTTTTATTATGTTGACGCCGATTATCGCGCTGTTCGCGTCGATGTTTATGAATTTAGCGGCAGCGGAAATTTCGGATTCAAACGAGCTTCTTGCACTGAAATGTGTACCTTCGGGCGGCAGCGTTTATTTCGATGTTGAAAAAGGCGCGAACGCAAAGGGCAATGTGTTCACCGCGATCTATGACGAGAGCGGCGCAACGGTTGACGTAAGGACGAACGAGACATCAGGATGTTTTTCAGGCTTGAAAGAGGACGCGTTTTATAATGTTAAGTCGTTTTTGTGGAGAGATGACCTGCAGCCCGAGTGTGAGCCGCTTATCGCGGATGTATGGACGGAACCCGAGAATTACGCGTATGTTTTGGACGCGGATATGGCGACCGGCTCTTTCGGTGAGCTAAATCCGGTTATTCGTGTTTTGTATAAGAACTCGAAAATAGCGGAATTGAATCTTGCCGAGGAGATGTTTATAGAAAATCCTCCCGAGTCATTGGGCGGCGGAGAAAGCGTCATTTATAGGTATAAAAATTATTCCGTTCCCGATATCCTGAATTTGCTGAATGACAGCTTTAAAGGACGCGTTATTAATATGCTTTTGTGCGAGGACGGATATTTAAAACGCGTGAAGCTGGCGGGAGCGGAGCGCAGCGGATTCACCCTCGGCGCGTTCGGAGAGTATGACTACAATTCGGAAGACCGCGCTGTTTCGGTTATGGGCGGCGACGGAAAAGATTCTTTTGAGATAAAGGATGATACTCGAGTATTTTTGATCGGAGGCTCGGAGAATAATTATGAGTTTGGAGCCGCCGCGGGCGAGGACGCATACACGACCTGCGATGTCGTCACGGGCGCGGAGCTTAAACCCATGTCGTCCGATGGCGCCGCCAAAAAGTCGGCCGCGGTGTACACATCCGGTCTTGGCGACAACATCGCTAAGAGCGTGATAATTTATAATTCAAACGAGGATATTATTCAAAAAGACTCGGCGGCGGTCATCAGCGCCGTTGACGCGGTCATCGTCGGCGGGGAACCGACGCTTAGCGTGAGCTTCTATGAAAGTGGGGAATTGATATCATGCGCCGCAGCGTCCGAGACAGTCGGCGATTTGAGTTTGTCCGCGCAGCCGGGAGAGGTGTTTAAGCTCGGCTTTAAAAACGGGAAGATAGTGTCCGCCGAAAAACTGAGCGGCTTTGAAAGACCCGCGCCAAAGATCAATCCGGGCGAGGATTTCACTATAAGCGGTGTACCCGATTATTTGACCGCGAGCGGCGGAGATGCGATATTCGGAGCGGTCCTGGAGCATGACGGCGACAGCCTGAAAATAGCCGAGCTCAAAAACGGAAAGCCCGATGCTTCCGCGGTCTCGGAAATAAGCTTAAACGACACGGATTCATATTATTGCTGTATTCCGAGCGAGGACGGAACGAGATACGAGATCGTGCCGGCGACCGCTCTTGACTTCTCGCTGGACTTCGCCTCAACCGATAATGCGCTGACCAATGACGGATTGCGCGGTAATTATGAGATCGAATACGGCGGCGTTTCAAAGCCCGCGCCCGCTTGGGGAATGTTAAGCTATGTCTTGATAAATAAGACCGAGAACGGAAATGATATAGTGTGCTACAAGCCCTACGATTATGAGTACGACGCTTCGGGCAAGTCTGCAGAGCGCGAGGAAGAATACGCGTATGTTTTGAACGCTGAGTTTGCCTTGACCATGCGCGGCTCAGTTATGCCGGAACTGAGGATCCTCGACCAAAACGGAGAGATAAAGATCATAGGATTCAATAATCGTGTCTCCGTCACAAATCCGAATCGAGAGTTATTAGATTTGATCGGAGCGGATGGCAGTCAAAATAAGATCGATTTCGAATACAAAAAGTATAATATATATGATATGCAGGACTTTTTGGATTCGTTTATCGGCACAGCCGTGCGTTTGAGCGTTGTCAATAACGGAGTCAATTCGATCACTTTGCCGTATACCGGGACCGATGAGCATGAACGCGAAACCACCTTATCTGTTATTGCCGGTCCGGACAACGCGTTTGAATATAACAGAGACAATCAGGAATTTCGTATCTCCTTAAAAAGGATCGATGTTAATTCGGATACGATGGTGTTTTTTATAGGACAGCCGGGCGACAATTTTGCTTATGGCGAGGCATCGTATGGTCAGCCTGTTGAGGACTGTTGGGTCACGACCGCGTCGGAACTGGCGACTATGAATGGGAATCAAACTGCCGTCGCCTACTCGTACAATGATCCTGACGGAATAGCTAATCTGATCTTGCTTTATAATTCGGATAACGCTACAAGTCCGGAGAACGGCGTTTCTGTTATAACAAATGTCGCGCGGGGCAGAAACGGCAGTCTCAGGTTGACATATTATCAGGACGGCGAGCTCAAAACGGAAGAAACGGTCTCGAACTTTGCGGCTTTTGATCTAAATCTTAACACGCAGCCGGGCATGCTGTGCAAGTTCGGTCATAAGAATAACGTGATCACTTCGGTAATTCCGTATCTGACATTTTACGGCGAGATACGCTCCGATATTCTTTCGAGCGAGACTAATCCGGGCGTTCCGAAAATCGGCACTATTTATAGCGGCGCAAGCGATGAAGAGATCATGTTTGGCGCCATTGTCAGAAAAAGCGGAAATCGAATCTATATCGCGCCTATGAATAATTTGGATGTTTTGCCCGATTTTAATAACATAACCGGCTTTTCGCTGTATAACAGGACTGTAAACTGTTATGTGTACGATGCCGCCAAATCCGCGAGGAGCAGGTGTTCTATCGGCAATCCGGACGAAATATATGTCGACTCGCAGCTTGCGGGTGACGACGGAGTGCCCACGGGCGCGGAAGTGGTATACAATGATGTTGATATCGGCGCGGTGCCGATCCCGGGAATGTTGGACTACGCGTATATGAGAGCATATGATCGAACGGTCGACTTGGTGATTTATGCCCAGAGAAAATATGACTATAAAATCAAGTAAAGAATAGCCGCCAAAGCGCGGCGTATCCGCCTCGTTTACCAAGCGGGGCGGATTTTTGTCGCCTTTTGTCATATTAACAATTTATGAATATTTCCTTTTTCGATTGACTGTGTTTTGAAAAAATGGTATAATTTATACATGTTTATCAAGTTTTTTGAAGAAGGGGGATTTATATGAAGCGGGTATCCGAGATTTCTCCGGAAGTGTATGAGCTTTCAAAAAAGTGCGTGGAAATATATAAGATCGACCCGTCGCTATACGCCAAATACGACGTTAAGCGCGGCCTTAGGGACCTTGACGGAAAGGGCGTTTTAACGGGCCTCACCGAGATCTCCGAGATAATTTCCAACAAAGTGATCGACGGAAAAAAGGTCCAGTGCGACGGCGAACTGTACTACAGGGGATATAATATAATCGATATCGTTAGGAATTTAAAAGGGCGCAGGTTCGGCTTTGAGGAGACCGTCTATCTGCTTTTGTTCGGTGATCTTCCAAATAAAGATGAGCTCAAGGCGTTTTTAAAGCAGCTTTCAGAGTATCGCAAGCTGCCCACCAGCTTTGTGCGCGATATTATACTAAAGGCGCCCAGCAGCGACATGATGAACACTCTCCAGCGCAGCGTGCTGACCCTGTTCGCCTACGACGAAAAGGCGAACGACACGTCTATACCCAACGTGCTGCGCCAGTGCCTTCAGCTGATCGCGCTGTTCCCGTTGTTTTCGGTGTACGGCTATCAGGCGTATAACCATTACTATGCGGGCAACAGCCTGTTTATACATCAGCCCGTCTCGAGCTACTCGACGGCCGAGAACATTCTGCATTGCCTGAGACCCGACGGAAGATTCACCAAGATCGAGGCCGCGATCCTCGACATCGCGCTGATACTCCACGCGGAGCACGGCGGAGGAAACAACTCCACCTTCACCGACCATGTGGTGACCAGCTCGGGCACCGATACATATTCGGTCATCGCGGCGGCTCTGGGCTCCCTCAAGGGCCCCAAGCACGGCGGCGCCAACATAAAAGTAGTGGACATGTTCGAGAACATAAAGGAGAATATTTCCGACTGGAGCGACGAGGATGAGATAAGAGAGTATCTGCGCCGAATGTTAAACGGCGAGGTGAACGACAAGAGCGGCCTTATATACGGCATGGGCCACGCGGTATATTCGGTGTCCGACCCGAGAGCCAAGGTGTTCAGCTCGTTTGTCAAGCGGCTTTCCGAGGAAAAAGGCCGCACCGAGGAATACAAGCTCTACGCGATGATAGAGCGGCTCGCGCCCGAGGTGATCGCCGAGAAGCGAAAGATCTACAAGGGCGTCAGCGCCAACGTGGATTTCTACAGCGGCTTTGTTTACAAAATGCTCGATTTGCCGACCGAGCTTTTCACCCCGATATTCGCCGTGGCGAGGATCGCGGGCTGGAGCGCCCACCGTCTTGAGGAGCTTTTGGGCGGCGGCAAGATCATCAGACCGTCGTATAAAAACGTTTTGCCTCACCGCGAGTATATAGAATACGACAAAAGATAGTTCGGAGCTGCGAAATTTGACAGCGTTTACGATTTATTTAGTAAAGATTTTGACGTGTGATTTAAAGAGGCAGGTACGCATCCCGCCTCTTTAATAATTGTTTGCTTTATATTGAATAATTACGTCTGAAATTTACGGTTTGCGGAGCGCGGTTTTGAAAGTGGTCGTAAAAGTCATGTTTAAATGCGTGAACGACAGCTTTGAAGTGGTGAAATTCTTGAAAATTTGTGATATAATTATAGACAAATATTATGGGAAAGAT
>CANRHV010000021.1 GCA_947630505.1 uncultured Monoglobus sp.
TTCTACCACTTTTTCTTTCCCACACTTAATTCCACTCTAATTTCCACTCTGGAATTTACTTTGGGAATTCACTTATTCTTGAAATACCGCCGATTTGCGCGTATCTTTTATTGACAAAGGCAAAGCTTTATGGTAAAATATTATACGGCGTGCTATGTGCGCCCGGGTGAATTGCGCCCGAATTACCAAACAAATGATAAATTCAGGAGGAAATTTTACGTGAACAACAGCTTTGTGATGAAATGTTTGACCGTGAACGAGAAGTGCAACCTCAGTATGGGCGGCTGCGATATCGCCGAGGTGGCCGCGAAATACGGAACGCCCGCGTATATAATGGACGAGGACGAAATACGCAAAAACTGCCGCGTCTACACCGGAGCAATGAAGGAGTATTACGGCGGTAAAGGTTTAGTGCTTTACGCTAGTAAGGCGCTCTCATGCAAGTATATGTACCGTATTATGCGGGAAGAAGGCATGGGCGTTGATGTAGTGTCAGGCGGAGAGCTTTACACCGCGATAAAGGCCGGATTCCCCGCCGAGCGCATATATTTTCACGGCAACAACAAGACCGACGATGAAATAAAGATGGCGCTCCGCGAGGGAGTGGGCACGATCGTTGTCGACAATATATTCGAGCTTGAGACGCTGAGCAGATTCGCGGGCGATATGGGCAAAACGGCGGACGTTATGTTCAGAATAAAGCCCGGCATCGACGCGCACACCCACAGCTTTGTGCGGACCGGACAGATAGATTCAAAGTTCGGCGTCGCGCTTGAGACGGGCGAGGCCGAGGACATAGTTGTCAAAGCCGCGGCTATGCCGAACATCAACGTGGTCGGCGTGCACTGTCACATCGGCTCGCAGATATTCGAGCTGGCGCCTTTTGAGCTGGCAGCCGAAAAGATGATGAACTTTATCGCCGATATGAAAGACAGGCACGGTATCGTAATGGATCGCCTGAACCTGGGCGGCGGCTACGGCATAAAATACACCGAGAGCGACACGCCTATCAACTATGACAAATACATATGCGCGGTGGCGAAGGTCGTGCGCGGCATATCCGAGAGCCGCGGCGTCAAGCTGCCCTATATCGTTATGGAGCCGGGCCGCTCGATCGTGGCCGAGGCGGGTCTGACGGTCTACACCGTGGGAACCGTCAAGGAGATACCTGGAATCAGAACCTATATATCGGTGGACGGCGGCATGGGCGACAACCCGAGATATATACTCTATCAGAGCGAGTATGAGGCGGCGCGCGTGCATGACCCGAACGCCGAAAAGACGATGGTAGCCACGATAGCGGGCAAGTGCTGCGAATCGGGCGATATACTGATCGACGGCGCGAGACTGCCCGAGATCAAGGCGGGCGACTTGATCGCCGTGCTGGCGACGGGCGCGTATAACTACTCGATGGCCAGCAACTACAACAGGATTCCGAGGCCGCCGATAGTGATGGTTTCTGGCGGCGAGGCGAGACTTGCCGTAAAGCGCGAGAGCTATGACGATCTGATAGCCAACGACCTGTAAATTTTGCGCTGTATTTAATTAGGAGCGGTGATATAATATGGTTTTAAATATTCTCAGAAATTCGGGCATGGGCGCGGGCGAAAAGCTGCTGATGATCCTGATAACTCTGCTTTGCGTGCTGTTGTCGCTGACGATCCACGAGGTGGGTCACGGCCTCGCGGCCTACGCTATGGGCGACAGAACGGCCCAAAGCCGCGGCAGGCTCAGCCTCAACCCCCTGCACCACATAGACCCGATCGGCGGCCTGTGCCTGCTGATATTCGGCTTCGGCTGGGCAAAGCCCGTGCCGGTCAACCCGTATAATTTCAAGAACCAGAAGTCGGGCATGGTGCTGACCTCGCTGGCGGGGCCGCTCACCAACTTTATCCTGGCGTTTATCGCCGAGATCGGAGTGTGCGTGCTCGGCGGAATGACGTTCAGGTCAGCAGGATTCGGCTTTGATCTGGCGTCGCTTCTGTACACGTTTTTCATATATATGGTGTACATGAATCTGGGCCTCGGCATATTCAACCTGATACCTATACCGCCGCTCGACGGCTCCAAGGTGCTGAGCGCCGTTCTGCCGACCGACCTGTATTTTAAGTACATGCAGTACGAGAGGTACGGATTTATAATATTGATACTGCTGATGAACTTCGGCGTGTTCAACAGATTTCTGAGCTTTTGCGAATCGGGCCTGATCGGGCTTTATGATATGATAATAAAGCTGTTTGTGTAGGAACTATAATAAAGAAAGTGGTTTTGTATGGAGAAGTTAAGCTTCAAGGTCCTTGACTTTGAGGGGCCGCTGGACCTGCTGCTCGCGCTTATAAAAAAGAACAAGGTCAGCATTTACGACATACCGATAAATCTGATCGTGAGCCAGTATTTTGACGTTATGCAGCAGATGAAGGAGTATAATCTCGAAATATCCAGCGAGTTTTTGGTGCTTGCGGCGACGCTGCTGCAGATCAAGTCGAGAATGCTTTTGCCAAAGCCCGAGGAGGAAGATGAAGATGACCCGAGGGAAGAGCTTGTGCGCCGCCTTGAGGAATACAGAAAAATCAAGGCCGCGGCGGCATGGCTCGACGAGCGCAAGAACATCGGCGATTCATTTTTCTTTAAGCAGCCCGACAAGATCGAGCGCCCGCCCGCCGAGTGGAACTACTCAAAGCTGACGCCCGAAAATCTGGTGCTGGCCTACAAGACCGCGTACACGCGTATGGAGCGCCGCCTGCCCCCGCCGAGACAGTCGTTCGAGGGCATAGTGGGGCATGAGAAGGTCTCGGTGCGCTCAAGGGTGCGCCGCCTGTGGGACAAGCTCAGGCGCCGCACAAAGCTGTTTTTCAAGGAGCTGTTTGTCGATTCGAAGTCAAAGCCCGAGGCCGTGGCGTCGTTTCTGGCGGTGCTTGAGATGGTGAAGATGAACCGCCTTAAAATCGAATACGACGAGAGCGGCGACATCTCGAACCCGATAGTCACTCCCGGAGGCGAGGGCGA
This sequence comes from uncultured Monoglobus sp., assembly GCA_947630505.1. Lineage (GTDB taxonomy): Bacteria > Bacillota > Clostridia > Monoglobales > Monoglobaceae > Monoglobus. The sequence continues at coordinate 3,007 of CANRHV010000021.1, forward strand.
GCTCGACCTCAGCGGCATAGAGGAATAAAATAAGATACGGAAGGCAATACATATGGAGTTAAATGAGGTAAAGGCGATAATCGAGGCGCTGCTGTTCGCCGCGGGCGAGGCGGTGGAGCTCGACACGATCGCCGACATCGTGGACGTTGACAAAAAAACGCTCAAGGGCATAATCAAAACCATGATGGACGAGTATAACTATGAACGGCGAGGCCTGCACATAATAAGGCTTGAGAACTCGTACAGAATGTGCACCCGCGGCGAGTACAAGGAATACGTGTCTATGCTGATGAAGCCGGGGCGCAAGCTGCAGCTCTCGAACGCGGCTATTGAGGTGCTGGCTATCATCGCGTACAAGCAGCCCGTCACCCGTTCGGCGATCGAGCGCGTCAGGGGCGTCAATTGCGATTATATCGTCAACCGTCTGATCGAGCGCGGCTTTATCGCCGAGGTCGGACGCTTAAACGACGCGCCCGGGCGGCCGATACTGTTCGGCACCACCAAGAAATTTTTGCAGACCTTCGGTATCGAGAGCATAAGCGACCTTCCCGAGTTCGACGCGCTTGCGGTGCCCGAGGACGAGGCGCCCGCGGGAGACCCCGACAGCCCCGATATAGAGGAGGTCAAGGAGCCCGAAGATGAGACAGGATCACAGGAATAATAATGGGGAGGTTTGACTATGGCCGCGCTGATAATAATCGGAATTATCGCTTTTGTTATCGCGCTTCCGCTATGGTCGACCGTCACCTTTGAGATTGCGTCAAACGGCAAAAAAACGGTCATAACCGCGAGCGTGTTCGGGTTTATAAAGCATGACTTTGTGTTCCCGTCAGAGCCGAAAGAGCCTAAAAAAAGCAAGTCCAAAAAGGCGAAGAAGTCTAAAAAGCGCAAGTCGGGCGAGAGCAAAGCCGAAAGCCCTGAAACAGAGACGCAAAAGACAGAAAGCGATTCACAGGGCTTTATCAAACGAAAGCTCGGACCCGCGTGGGACAGCGACGCGCGCTGGTTTGATTTTGAGTATATAGAAAACTCGCTCGCCGAGTACAAGGATCTGATAAAGCACGGCACCTCGGCTCTCGCGGTTTTCCTCAGGCATATGAGCCGCAAAATACGCGTGTCAAGGCTTGACCTTTACATCAGGTTCGGCACGGGTGCGCCCGACAAAACGGGTATGGCCTACGGAGCGGCCCACGCCGCGGCGGGCAGTCTCAACGCGTTTATAAGAAGCTATTTTAACACAAAGACGGGCCTTGTGCTGTATCTTGACCCGGACTACGTGAACTCATGTTTTGAGTTTGAATTGGGAAGTATAATTAAAACAAGGGCGGCGCACGTGCTTCACAGCGCTGTTGCGGCGCTCGCGAGATTTATAATCAACCGCATAAAACTGAAAGGAAGTGTTGGTAATGTCGGAAATTTCGGACAAGCACCCGATTGAGGGATTGATGGGCTCGGCGCTGCAGGGCCTGAGAGAGATGATTGATGTTAACGCCATCGTGGGGGCGCCCATAAACACGCCCGACGGCTCGGTCATAATGCCGATATCAAAGGTGGCGCTGGGCTTCGGAGTCGGCGGCTCCGAGTTCCCCAAAAACAAAAAGCTGTTAAGCGACGGCGAGAATCCGAGCAACATGTTCGGCGGCGGCACAGGCGGTGGTCTGTCGCTCACCCCGGTGGGCTTTCTGATCGTCGGCAACGGCAAGATCAGAATGGTGCCCGTCAGCGAGCAGAACAGCATTTATGACAGGATAATCGACGCGGTGCCTACGGCCATCGACAAGGTCAGCGAGTTTGTGGCGGGCGTCAGGGGAAATTCCGACGTGGCGGTCGACGCCGAGACCGAACCTGAGGAAGCACCCGAGGAGCCCGAGGATTATGAGGAAAACACCGACGGCTACGACGGTCACTTCGGCGGCTATGACTTCAGCGTCGACTAACGACATAATATATTAGGAGTTGTAATTTTGCGAAATAATTTAAAGAGATTGACGGCGTTTTTGCTGTCAATCGCTGTTTTGATAACCGTAATTCCCGCGATAGATGGAGGCACGGCGTACGCGGAGCAGGTCAACATAGTTATCGACCCGGGCCACGGCGGCACCGACTACGGCGCGACCTCGGTCGGCGGTCTTGAGTTCCAGGAGAAAGCGCTGACGTTCAAACTCGCGCGGTACCTTCAGTATGAGCTCAGGAAATACAAGGGCGCGTCGATAAACATGACGAGATACGCCGATTACCACATGACAAGCGTGGAGCGCGCCGAATATGCCGAGAGAGTGGGAGGAGACATAGTGATAAGCCTTCACTTCAACTCGTCCGACGACAGGTCGGCGCACGGCGCTTCGGCCACCGTGTCGTCGCTTTGGGAATACAGCAGGCCCGAGCTGGCCGCGGCGATACTCGACCGCCTGTCAAAGCTCGGTATCGACATCTCGGCGGGCGTCGGATACAAGCAGTCGGCCACGGGCAACATGTGGACCGATGGGCAGCGGCTCGCTGATTTTTCCGCGCTTATGCGAGAGTGCGCGTTCCGCGGTATTCCCGCCGTCTCGATCGACCATTGCTATCTCACCTGCTACGACGATATGATCTACTACAACAACGACGTGGCGCTCAGGAACCTTGCCAAAGCCGACGCTGAGGCGATCGCGGAGCAGTGCGGCCTGACGCCGAGAAGCTCGGACGCGACGGCAAGGACCCACGACGACGCCTATATCACGGGCTACGAGGACGGCACGTTCAGACCGTCGGGCACGATAACCAGAGCCGAGGCCGCGACCATGCTGGCAAAGCTCAGCGACGGCTTTGACCCGAATACGGTCTACCAAACGAGCCTGAGCGACGTTCCGACCTGGGCGTGGTATTATAACTATGTGGCGTATCTTAACACGGTCGGCTTTATAACCGGAGACGTGTTCGGCGCCTACAGGCCCGATGACAACATGACAAAGGCCGAGTTCGCGATACTCGCGTGCCGCTATCTGGGTCTGCAGCCCGGAGGCGAGAGCGGGTTCGCCGACTGCAGCGGCCACATGGCGGACGGATATATAGCAGCCCTGCGCGACGCGGGCTACGTCGGCGGCGACGAGAACGGAGAGTTCCATCCCAACGAGGACATGCTGCGCTCGTCGGTAGTTATGATGATGAACAGGATATTGGGCAGGTACCCGGTATGTCAGGTTCCGAAACAGAACCCGTTCTGGGATATACAGCCCGACTTCTGGGCCTACGACAACATCCTCGAAGCCGCCGTCTCGCATGATGTGGAGTAAACGTAGTGATTAGCGATTACGCGGAGATGATTTGGTAAAAATCGTTCGCGTATCCTCGCGTTCTTAGGGGTTAGGCAGACGGGCGGATAATATCCGCCCGGACTATTCACTAATCGCTAATCACTAATCACTACGTTCATATTTCCATAACTACCGAATATATTTAATGAGAACCAACAAACGGAGATGAAACTAATGAAAACACACAAATTCGTCCTTTGCGTCGTTTTGGCGCTTATGCTCGCCGTCAGTTTAACCGCACCCGCGTTCGCGGCGGAAAACAGCGCAAAAGCCGCGGTTGTTATCGAGCAGAGTTCGGGCAGGGTGCTGTACGCAAAAAATCCCGACTGGGAGCTGCCTATGGCGAGCACGACCAAGATCATGACGGCCTACCTCACCTCGAAATACGGCAACCTCAGCGACGTTGTAGAGGTCAGCGAGAACGCCTCGGGCGTTGAGGGCTCGGGCATGTATCTTGAAAAGGGCGAGCACATAACAATGGAAAATCTGCTGTACGGCCTCATGCTCCAGTCGGGCAATGACGCGGCGGTCGCGATAGCCGAGGCAATCGGCGGAAATGTCGATCGCTTTGTTGAGATGATGAATGAGACCGCGACAAATGACATGGGCCTCACGCACACGCATTTCGACAACCCCAACGGCCTGCCGTCAGATACGCACTACACCACGGCGCACGAACTGGCGATAATAACCGCCGAGGCGCTCAAGGACCCGACATTCGCGCAGGTCTGCGCCACAAAGGAAAAGTCGGTTCCGTGGGAGGGCAAGGATTATAACCGCGAAATGGTGAACCACAACAAGCTGCTTGGCGTGCTGGACGGCTGCGTGGGTGTCAAGACGGGCTACACCAACGCGGCGGGCAGGTGCCTCGTCACCGCGGTCACGAGAGACGGCATGACGCTGATATGCGTCACGCTCAACGATCAGGACGACTGGAACGACCACACGAATCTCCAAAACGAGATGTTTGAGAAATATCATATCGAGGACCTGAACTCGACAGAATCCGTTATCGAAAAAATAACAGTGGGCAAGGGAATTTTCGGCTACAGCGGCCTTGTTCCCGACAAAACCTACACCTTCCCCGTCTGCGACGAGGATAAAATAGAGATAAAAACCGAAGTCAGCGACGATGTTAAACTGCCGATACACGCGGGCGACGCGGTCGGAAGCGGCAGCGTCACAGTCAACGGCGAGAACTACGGCAATTTTAATCTTATCGCCACCGACGACATAGACCTGGTAAAGCCCACGAAAGATACGTTTTTTGATGACATAAAGCACGATATCGGCACCGTTTTCAAAAGATGGAGCGAAAAGATAAAAAGCAACGTAGAGACTAGGGAATAGGTACTAGAGACTAGGAATATCTTGCGGTTTATATTAGGCTCGCCCCTTGGGGAGAGCTGTCAACGTAGTGATTAGTTATTAGCGAATAGTGATTACGTGGAGTTGATTTGGCGAAAGTCATTCGCATATTTCCGCGAACGCAGGATCAGGCTCGCCCCTTGGGGAGAGCTGTCACCGTAGGTGACTGAGAGGGGTTAACGTAGGGACTAGGAAATAGGAACCAGAGACTAGAAATATCTCACGGTAAATTTTCAATCCTAGTTCCTAGTCTCTAATCTCTAGTATCTATGTTGACCCCTCTCCGTCTTTCCGCCTTTGGCGGAAATCCACCTCTCCCCAAGGGGCGAGGCAAACCTGGGATCCTTAATCCCTAGTCCCTATGTTAGGAGGTAAAACACAATGGACAAACTTGTAAAAGCCGTCACGAAGGACGGATATTTCAGGATCTACGCGGCGGACACGCGCGAGATCGTCAACACGGCGCAGAGGTACCACAAGCTTTCACCGGTGTGCTGCGCGGCGCTCGGCCGCCTTATGACCGCGGGCGTCATGATGGGCGCCATGCTCAAGGGAGACAAGCCATCGCTGACGCTCCAGATGAAGGGCGACGGCCCGCTCGGCATGATGGTCTCGGTCTCGGATTCCGAGGGCAACGTCAAGGGATACTGTGCGAATCCGAGGGTCGACATACCGCTCAACTCCAAGGGCAAGCTCGCCGTGGGCAGCGCGGTTGGCAGCGGAGTGCTCGGCGTTATCAAAGACCTCAAAATGCGCGAGCCGTATATCGGCCAGGTGCCGATACAGACGGGCGAGGTGGGCGACGACATCGCCTATTATTTCATGCAGTCCGAGCAGACGCCGAGCGTGGTGGCGCTCGGCGTGCTGGTCGACACCGACTATTCGGTCAAGGGCGCGGGCGGCTTTATAATCCAGGTCATGCCCGAGTGCGACGATGAGGCGCTGACTATGCTCGAAAACTCGATCGGCGGCATCATGACACTGACCGAGATGTTCGAGCGCGGCATGACGCCAGAGGAGGTTATAAAGTACGTCATGCTCGGCTTTGACGTCGAGATCCTCGAGACGACCGACATCGGCTATAACTGCGACTGCTCCAAAGAGCGCATGGAGCGCGCGATAATTTCGCTCGGCAAGGAGCAGATAACCGAGATACTGAACGACACGGGAGAGGCTGAGATCTGCTGTCATTTCTGTGATCGTAAATATACCTTCGGAGATGCCGAGCTCCGCCGCTTTATAGACCTCGCAAAATAATTTTGTAAATTTTGCATAATTTGTTTGACAATAAAAAACCGTTATGTTATAATTTGACTATAAAGCTGTGTAAATTAAAAAACACGCAAAAATATTAAACAGGAGGTTTTTAAAATGGGCATTGAAATGTTTTCACTCGAAGGCAAAGTCGCTCTGATCACCGGCGCATCGTACGGTATCGGCTACGGCATAGCCAAGGCTATGGCGTCTGTCGGCGCGAAAATTGTTTTCTGTGACATCAAGCGGGAGTTTGTGGACAAGGGTCTCGCGTCGTACGAGGCCGACGGCATCGACGCTCACGGTTATGTTTGCGACGTGACAAACGAGGCTGCCGTTCAGGAAATGGTAAAGAAGATAGAGGCGGAAGTAGGAGTTATTGATATCCTTGTTAACAACGCGGGAATCATCAAGCGCATACCGATGTGCGACATGACCGCCGAGGAATTCAGACAGGTTATTGACGTTGACCTCAACGCTCCCTTTATCGTTTCAAAGGCCGTTATCCCCTCGATGATAGAGAAGGGCGGCGGCAAGATCATCAACATCTGCTCGATGATGTCCGAGCTGGGCCGCGAGACTGTTTCGGCTTACGCCGCGGCAAAGGGCGGTCTCAAGATGCTCACCAGAAATATCTGCTCCGAGTACGGCGACAAGAATATCCAGTGCAACGGCATAGGCCCCGGATATATCGCCACACCTCAGACCGCGCCTCTGCGCGAGAAGCAGCCCGACGGTTCACGTCATCCGTTTGACCAGTTTATCTGCGGCAGAACCCCGGCGGGCAGATGGCTCAACCCCGACGAGCTGGGCGGCCCCGCGGTGTTCCTGGCTTCGAAGGCGTCCGACGCCGTCAACGGCCACATTTTGTATGTGGACGGCGGAATCCTCGCCTACATCGGCAAACAGCCGTAAATCGAAAAAACGATCCCCCGCCTCGGCGGGGGATTTTAACGTAGGGACTAGGACATGCGAGGTCGTCCGGCCCTACGACATTTTGGTAACCATGGTCGCTCGCGGTTTAATATGATTTGGCGATCATGAGCATAGTCCTCAAATAAAAAAACGCGGCGCACGAAACGCCGCGAAAAAATGCCGCGCTCCGTTGTCGCCAAACAATTTTATCTTTATATGATTTTGATGTCAACCTACAAATAACGGTATAAAGATGAGCGGGTATTTTTGTCAAAACAAAAAACCGTTATTTGTATAAAATATAATAAAATTGTTTGGCAAATTTATATTACCACAAGTTTGCAATTATGTCAAGGAAACCGCTTGCAAAAATTGTAATCTTGCGGTAAAATATAACCATGATTTGGAGTTGATATTATGGATAAATCCGAGATAAGAGAAATTTTGAGCAAAGTCGCTTTGGGCGAGATAACGCCCGACGAGGCGGAGCTAAAGCTGCGAGTGCTGCCTTTTGAGGACCTGGGCTTCGCCAAGATCGACCACCACCGAGCGATAAGGCAGGGCGCGGCAGAGGTTATCTACGGCGCGGGCAAGACCGACGAGCAGATAATAAAGATCGCCGAAACCATGCTCGAGCGCGGCGAAAAAACCGTGCTGATAACTCGAATCGGCAAAGACACGGCTGACAAGCTGACAGCTTCGCTCGTCGGTAGGTTCATATACAGCGAGGCGGGTCGCGTCGGCATAGCGGGCGAAATGCCCGAACCCAAGCGTGACACGCACATAGTGGTCGCCACGGGCGGCACCTGTGACATACCGGTCGCCGAGGAAGCCGCGTTTACCGCCGAGGCTTTGGGCAGCAGAGTGATTCGGCTGTTTGACGTGGGCGTTTCGGGGCTCCACCGACTTCTGAGCCATGCCGAGGAGATAATGAGCGCCAAGGCAGTTGTGGCCGTCGCGGGAATGGAGGGCGCGCTGCCGAGCGTTATCGGAGGTCTCGCCGACTGTCCGGTTATCGCGGTACCCACAAGCGTGGGCTACGGCGCGGCGTTCGGCGGAGTTGCGGCGTTGCTTTCGATGCTCAATTCCTGCGCCTCGGGCGTCAGCGTTGTGAATATAGACAACGGTTTCGGCGCCGGATATCTGGCGAATATGATAGAGAGATAATTTGATGTTCCTTTGTTAGGCTCGCCCCTTGGGGAGAGCTGTCACCGAAGGTGACTGAGAGGGGTTTGTATTCCCAATCGCATTGTTGACCCCTCTCCGCCCGCAAGCGGGCACCTCTCCCCAAGGGGCGAGGCAGAATGGGGTCTCGCTTGCGCAGGATAGGTAAATTTTATCATCATAAACCTGCGCGCTTCATAATAAAATGTACTATACTTTATTTTGAGGTGGTAGATATGCGGGTTGAGACACGCGCAAATTCGCGGCAGAGGCGCGAGCCGAGCGCCGAGAAAAGCAAAGAGAGCCGCGCCGTGAGGCTTTTGAAGCAATCCGTCGCGGCAGCGGTACTGATAATAGGAATACTCCTGATAAACCGCTCGAGCTTCGCCTTCGGCAAAAACTGCGTCGCGGCGCTCGGCAGGGCTGTTAATCATAATTTTGACTGGATGGGAATTTTATATCGCGTCCGTGATTATTTCATGACTGTCTGGAGGTTCTGGAGTGAGGTTTTTTAAAAGTCTGTGGCTGATACCGATGGGAAAACGCTTGTCGGTCAGCCCTTTTTTTCTTATACTCGCCGCCGCCGCGATATTCTGCGGCTATGCCGAGATGTTTTTTATCGCGTATCTGTCGGCGCTGCTGCACGAGTGCGCGCATATAATAACCGCCCGCGCGCTCGACGTGGGCATATCGCGTATCGAGATACTGCCATTCGGCGTGTGCGGAAAGCTCAGCGCGGGTTTTATAAAAAACCCGTACAAAGAGATATTAATAGCCGCCGCCGGTCCGCTCCTGAGCGGAATATTGGCGGTGTCGCTCTGCATTGCGGCATCGCGCGCGCCGATGATTAAAGAGCGGATAGAATACGCGATCAACGTAAACTTGGCTTTGCTTATCATAAATATGGTGCCCGCCCTGCCGCTTGACGGCGGAAGGATATTAAAAGGACTGATATCGATAAACCTGGGCGGCGTTAGAGCCTACAATATAGTTTTAAAAATAAGCTGCTTCCCGATCGCGGTTATAATCGCGGTGGCGGTCATGCTGCTTCTTGTTAAAGACTTTAACATGCCGCTGATACTCATCGGAGCGTTCCTGCTCGGGAACCTGTCCTATGAGCAAAAAAATCTGAACATTATTTCTCTGCGCGAGCTTTTGTATTATAAGGACGGGCTGAGACGCGACAGGTTTTGCCAGGTAAAAAGAATGGCGGCGCACAGCGAAGTTCGAGCCGGACTGTTTTTGCGCCGCCTGGGGTATTACAAATATCATATAATCGACGTTATCGACGACAGAGGCGTTATAATCAAGACCGTCACCGAGAGCCAGATAATATCCGCGCTGATAAACCGCAGCATACGGCTCACGATGGGAGAGATCTGAATTATTTGCGAACCGCCAAGATAACGCGTATTTTTCCTCCGTTTTCGGGGAGCTTGTCGTAGTAGACGTAGAGCATGTGCGAGCTTGCGCCTACAATGTCGCTCATCGGGATCATTGTGTACTCGTCCGACATGGAGTAAGGCTTTTCGTATACCTGAACGTCGGCCGGTATCTCGTATGTCCTGCCGCCGCAGCTGAGCGCCGACGAGCTCAATATCTCGACGTTTCCGTCAAGCTCGGTCAGGTTTGAGATCAAGGTCGGGTTTTGCGCCGAGTTCAGGCGGATACCCATGTCGCGGTCGATCGAGAATATCGCGTTGCTTGTGGCCGCGCTGTAGCTCACTCCGTTTATCAGATACGAGTATGAGCCGTTTAAGACCATACCCGCGCTTATGTTCTGCACCGAGGTGGCGAGACCGTAGGTATACGAGTCTCCGGTAACGTCGCCGAGTATCAGGCTGTCAATCTCTCCGGCGCCGTTCTTCCTCGAGTAGAGGACTTTGGACGAGCTTATATTCACGTTGTTGAGCCTGCTCGGGTAGACCGCGCAATATAGAGGAGTTTCGTTTTTGTCTGTGGTGCCGACGTCGAGTATCTTCACGTCGGCCGAAACTTTGGTTCCGCCGAGACTGATCTTGTCGTCGCCGTACCTGAACACGCCGCCGACTCCGCCCGTCTTTTCGACGCGCCGAACCGAGGCTTTGCCCTCGCTGAGCGTCACGGTCACGACTGAGTTTTTGTATTCGGAGCAGTCGCGGTCACAGGTATATTCATAGGTGTCGCCTCCGGGAGCCGCGATGCCGATATAGTAGCCGGAATAGTTTTTGAGGTCGCCCGTGGTGTAGGTCTTTGTGCCCGCGGCATACGCGTAGCCCGTTATCATCGAAGGCGCGTCCGAGCCGCCGTTTGTCAGCACGTCGGCCACGTCGTTGCTCTTCCCGAGCAGCAGCGTCACGGTGTCGCCGTATTCGGCGCCTCCCGCGGACGAGAGCTTTTCAAACGCCCCGGCGCCCTCTATCTTGTACGTCACGCCCGACACGGTGACCTCGGTGGGCGCGTCCGCGTTGGGCGACGCTTTTTCGTAAACGCCCGTGACTTTGTTTGTGTACACAAACGCCATGTCGAGCTCGGGCACATAGTAGAGTATGTCGCCCGTTTGAAGCTCGGCGAGCGACGCGGCCTTGCCGCCGCGGGTGATTTTTGTTGATTCGGTAATGCCCGTGTCGCTTATGTGCGAGCTTTCCGCCGTCACGGTGTACGGGCCGCGCATTTTACCCTTGTCGAACAGGATATAGTCGATGTTTCCGTTGGTCTTGTGCACGTTTATGATGTCGCCCATCTCGAGCGTGGATTTCACCGCGCCGTAGGTCGAGCGCTGCGTTCCGTCGTATGCGGCCGCGGCGTCCGGGATATCGACTATCTCAAACGCGCCGTTTTTGTACGCCACAACGTCGCTCCCGAGCATACTGTATACCACGTATCTCTCGTCGGGCTCCGCGCCGCTGTCCGGGAAAAACCCGATCACGGTGCGGCCGTTTTTAAGCGCTATGTCGCCCTTCATGCCGATACGCGAATAGTTAAAGTCATCTCGTATCTTAAAGCTGCCGACATCGGTAAAAACCTCGTCTCCGGGTATAGCGCTGTCCTCTTTTGAGGTGGAAATCAGCGTGGCGTTTTCGGTAAAGCTCACGTCAAATATCGAGATAAGTTCGGTCTGCGCGTTTTTCTGCTTGCAGCGCAGAGTGTTGTATATAAGGGTCGCAACGTCGCCGCGCGTCATCTGAGAGCCTACGGCGGTGTTTTCGATATTGTCGGTCATGTCGAGGCTGTCGGCCATGCCGAGCTGTCCATCGGGCCACGCGGCTCCGAAATCCGCGTCGGTATAGCCCAAAACACGCAGCATTATTGTCACGCCTTCCTCATACGTGACGGGATTGTCGGGCTTGAATGACGCGTCGGGATAGCCCGAAACCAGATTATTTGTGACGCCCACGCGAATATAGGGCGCGGCCCAGTGGGTGTAGGGCGCGTCGTAAAAAGGCGACACCGAGAGGCTCGACGACGCGCTGTGGCGGAACTGAGAGCTTGCCACGGCCGCTTTTGTGAACTCGGCTCGCGTGACCGTATCGTCAAGGCGAAGGTCGCCGTCCGGGTCGCCGCGCATTATCTCAAGTTCATTTAACAGCCTTAAAATCTCGTCTTTGTTTGAGCTTGTCTCGTGCGCCGCGCAGGGCAGAGCCGCCAGGCAGACCGCCAAGGCTATAATAATAGTTATAATTCTTTTAATTCGCATATTTTTCTCATTGCCTCCGTTCTATTCATGCCTAAGGGCGTCTATCGGGTTGAGGTTTGCCGCGTTTTTGGCGGGCAGATATCCGAACAGTATGCCGATCGCCACCGACACACCGAACGCGATCGCTATCGCCGAAAGCGACGGCACCGTTTTAAGATCGAGCAGCGACCCAAAAAAGACGGCTAGGATCGACCCGACTATTATGCCGATAATTCCGCCCACGCCGCTGACCGTGCCCGCCTCGATAACGAACTGCGATTTTATGTCGCGGTTCTTGGCGCCAAGGGATTTGCGTATGCCTATCTCCCTTGTGCGCTCGGTCACGGACACAAGCATTATGTTCATGATTCCTATCCCGCCGACCAGCAGCGAAATTCCCGCTATGCACACCAGCAGCGTTTCCATAGTGCCCGTCATAGTGTTTACCATGTCCATGACCTGTTTCACGCTCAGCACCGAGTAATAATCGCTGTCGCCTATTTTGTTGTCAAAATACTGTTTGATTTTTGTCACCGCGCCGTCAACGATCTCGACGTTTGCCGCCTGAACGATGTATGACGAGATAAATCCGTTCTGCGACATGGTGAGCGCGACGGTGTATGGGATATATATCGCCTCGTCGGCGGAGCCGCTTTCGGAGTCCTCTTCTTCGTTAAGCACCCCGACGACTTTGAAGCTTTTGCCGTTTATTTTGAAAGTCTGCCCGAGGCCCATGCCCCGGCCGAACAGTTCTTTTTCGATATACGTTCCGATCACGCAGACCTTTTGTTTGCGCTCAACGTCGCTGTAATGTAAAAATCTGCCCTGCTCGAGCCCATTCAGCCTTATATCGGCGAAGCGCTCGTCAACGCCGCTGACGCTTGTGGTCAGGTCGTCGTCGGCGGTTTTTACCGTGGCGGCGGGAATGGTCACATTCGGGCTCACCGCCCTTATATAGTCGGGATTTTCCTCGGCGAACTTGTACATATCTTTCTCATCGACCGTGCGTCTGCCGCCGCGGTCAGTGACGGTTATGTTGATCGAGTCGGTGCCGAGCTTTGAGAACTCGTCGTTCATCAGGCCCATCATGCCGTTCATCAGGCTGATCAGAATGATAACGGCGGCGACGCCGATAATAATTCCGAGCATGGTCAGCAGCGAGCGCATCTTGTCAAACAAAAGATTTTTGAGCGCCAGCGTGAAGGATTTTTTCAGCGTCATGCGCTCACCTCCCCGTCGCCCGCGTGGACAACCGAGGCGAATTTGCTGATGTCGGGCTCGCCGTCATAGGTTATCCTGCCGTCCTGAATTCTTATTACCCGTTCGGCCTGCGCCGCAATCGTGTTGTCGTGGGTGATAAGAACGATGGTGTTGCCCTCGGTGTGCAGTTTTTTCAGGAACTCCAGCACGTCGCGGCCTGTTTTTGAGTCAAGCGCGCCCGTGGGCTCGTCCGCGAGGATTATAGAGGGGTTGCCGGCAAGCGCCCGCGCGATCGAGACGCGCTGCTGCTGTCCGCCCGAGAGCTGCTGAGGCATGTTTTTTGCCTTGGATCTGAGCCCCACGCGGTCGAGCGACTCAAGAGCGCGCTTTTCCTGCTCTTTTTCCGAGAGGCCCGCGTACATCAGCGGCAGCTCAACGTTCTGCTGCACGTTTATCTTGGGGATAAGGTTGTACTGCTGAAAAATAAAGCCGAGCTCCTTATTGCGTATTTCGGCCTGCTCGTCGTCCTTCATGGTGCTGACGTCGGTGCCTCTTAAGTAATATTTGCCGCTCGTCGGCACGTCGAGGCAGCCGATTATGTTCATGCAGGTCGATTTTCCGCTGCCCGACTGACCCACTATGGCGACGAACTCACCCTTATATATCTTCATGGTTATGCCGTCAAGGGCGTGGACCTCGCTGTCGCCCATGACGTATATCTTATAAATATCGTTAAACTCTATCAGCGGAACGCCGTCGTTTTGAGCAGCTGCCGCTCTCGTGCGCGCCGCCATTACAAGCCACCTCCGGTCACGCTTTCAGCCGCCGCGTCGTGGCCTTCCTGCATCGCGTCCATCATGTCATCCATGACGTTGTAATCCTCGGAATAGAGCTCGTCGCCCTCCGAAAGACCGCTCAGTATCTGGATATATTCGTCGTCCGCAGCTCCTGTGGTGACGGCGACCGTGTGGTAACCCTCGGGAGCGGCGTCATTTTCCTCGGTTTTTTCGCCTTTGACGTAAACCGTGTTTCCGCGGTTCAGACAGCTGACGGGAATTGCCAGCGCGTTGTGCACGCTTGAGAGCACGATCGTCGCGTCGATGTTCATGCCGGGCAGCAGACTGTCGTCAAAGTCGATTATCTCTATTTTCACAGGAAAAGTGGTTACGCCGTTCTGACCGGCCGTGCCGCCGATGCCGACGGTGTCCACAACGCCCGTGTATTCCTTGTCTGTGACGTCGGTGGTGACGGTGACTTTCTGGCCAACATGGATATTTTTTATGTCCAGCTCGTCAACGTTCAGCGTGCACTTGAGGCGGCTCATGTCGTATATGACAGCCATAGCCGAAGAATCGCCGCCGAGAGACATGCCGCCGCCCGCCGCAGAGCCCGCGGCTCCCATGCCCGATGCAGCCGAACCCGACGATGCCGCCGAGTAGGAGGAGGCGGAGGCTGACATTCCCGACGCGTTGTCGCCCTTTTTCTTGTTTTTGGTGACGACCGTGCCCGAGATCGGAGCCCGCACGGTGTAGTCGTCAAGCTGCCGCAACAGGTTGTCTTTCGAAAGCAGCGCGTCGTTGTACTGCAGGCGCGCGTTCTCAACCGCCGAGTTGAGCTTGTTGTCGCTGAGCGCGGTGTTTGCGTCGTTGTTTGAGTTTTGTATTTCCGCTCTGCTTAACGCCTCGCGCGCGTCGCTCAGGTTGAGCAGAGCTGTGTTTACCTGCGAGTTGATCGAGTCGCCGTCGAATTTGAGTATCACGTCGCCCCGCCTTATATATGAGTTTTCGGAAATATACAATTGCTCTATTTTACCGCTGACTTGCGCGGAGATCGTCTCCTCGGTCAGGTTTTCAAATGTGCCCGCGTCGCCACAGGCGATGTTTCCGACCACCGCCGTCGCGGTGTCGCCCGAAGCCACGGCGCCCGGATTCAAAACCTCGATCGTCACGTAGTTGTACATGGTATAACCGCTGCCGCCAAAGGAGCGGCCGCTTATCTCGGTGACCGTGCCGTTCAGGCGCGAGCCGTTTTTGGTTAGGATAAGCTCCGCCGGAGCGCCGACATAAATATTCGCGATATCCGCCGAGTTAAATGGCACGTCGATTTTAAGCGCCGTGCTGTCGACAATATCGCATATCGGCGAGCCCGCCGCAACGGTGTCGCCCAACGAGACGTGCATTTCGGTAACATATCCCGAATATTCCGAAACTGCGCTCAGGTCGCTCGCGGCACGGATCGCGTCGTCATAGGCCTGCTGCGCTTTTTGCACCGCTATCCTGGCGCTCTCGAGAGTGCTCGCGCCCGTCTGCTTGTCGCGCACCGTCAGCGTGTCCTCTTTTATAGCGTCGTCATAAGCCCTTTTCGCGCGAGCTATCGCTATATCGGCGCTGGCAATGTTGTTTTCTATCGCTTCGGAGTCGATGACGTACATCACGTCGTCTTTGTTGAGATAGTCGCCTTCTTCGAAAAAGTCGTCCAGTATCTCGCCCGAGACGTTCGCCGTGACGGAATACTCGCTGTTTGGCTCAACCACCGTGGAATCGCTTATTTTTTCTTCTATGTCGCGAAGCTCGGCGGTTATAGCGGTGCCGTTCTGCGCGCCTTTTCTTATATCCGACAACGCGCCGAACCCTATAACGCCGCCCATGAGCATCGCGATGATCAAAGCGGCCGCGATTATCTTGTGCCTTGAAAAGAATTTGAGAATTTTTCCTGCGCCGCTTTTAACGGCGCCGCTAAGTGACTTAAATTTTTGTTTCATAATTATACGCCCCGCTATGCCTGCTGTGATAAACGCTTATTTTCGGATATGTCGGCCAGAATTTTTGTTGTCTTTTTAAGAAGCCCCGTCATGGTGTTGTAATCCTTTTCACCAAGCTTCTTTTTAACGATATTAATGCTCTCCGCTATATATTCGTCGGTCCTGCGCACAAGCTCCACGCCCGCGTCGGTTATGTCAAAATACACTCTGCGCCTGTCCTTATCGCTCAGCCTGCGCCTCAGATATCCGCGCTTTTCGAGAGACGACACAAACTGAGACACCGCGGCCTTTGAGACAGAGAACATCTCGCTGATCTCGGCCGATGTGATATCCTCACTGTCCATGATGGACTTGAGTATCAAAAGCTCCTTGTTGTTTATCGGCAGGTCTTTCACCATGTTTTCCAAGGCGGTTTTCATATTCTCAAAAATAATGTTCACGCCGTCATTATTTTCGGCGCAAAACGATACATGTTTCATTCTCGCACTTCCCTTTTAAATATTAACAAACTTAATAGTTAAGCAGCTTAATTTTAGCAAACGTAAAACGTGATGTCAATATAATTTTAAGAATTTATTAAATTATTTAAAAAAACACTTGCATTATTTTGGCTACGGAGTTATAATTAAACTGATATACTTTGTAAGGAGGTACAAAAATGATGACAGTATATGCCGCCAACGGAGCGGCGGGAGCCCCGGGCGGTTCGTATTCAATGATAATAATGTTGGTTCTGATCCTGGTCGTTTTCTATTTTGTTCTGATAAGACCTCAGAAGAAAAAGGAAAAAGCGCTCCAGGAGATGATCTCAAACTTAAAGGTAGGAGACGAGGTTGCCTCGATCGGCGGTATCCACGGAAAGATCACGAAGATAAAGGATAACCTTTTCATTCTCGAGAGCGGCGCGGGCACCACGAAGTCATACGTGACTATCGAAAAGAGCGCGATCGCCAGAGTTATAAAGGAAGGCTCGTCAAAACCCGAGGAAAAAGAGGAAGAAAAACCCGAGGAAAAATCCGAGGAATCCAAATCGTAGGGGCGGATATCATCCGCCCGTCGGAATATCTCCGCCAAACCCAGTGACACCGGCCTCGCCCTCCGGGGAGGGAGAGGTGGCGCCGAAGGCGACGGAGAGGGAGGCGAACCTTGCATATTCCCGCCAACCCCCGCATATAATTTACCAAAATAAATTATTGCGAGGTGTGCTTATATGGCAGGCGAGGTAATCCATGCAAAAGAGACGGCGGGCGGCAAAAGCCCTATCGCGGCTGTCGCCGTCGGCCTGATATTCGGCTTGGCCGCGGCGGCTCTGGCGCTGCTTATCATTTCGGCGGCGGCGGTGTTTTACGACATTCCCGAGCATGTAATGAATATTCTGATCATCGTCATTTCGGCGGCGTCAATGTTCTTTGCGGGGCTCAAGGCTGCCGCGAAAAATCAAAAAAACGGTTTGCTTATCGGCGTCGTGACGGGATTGCTCTATTCGGCGATCACTCTGGCCGCGGGACTGATGTTTGGATCATCGATCGGGTTCTCGCCCGAGCTTATCGCTGATTTCGCGGTCGCGGCGGCGCTCGGCGGACTGGGCGGCGTTGCCGGCATCAATATGGCGGGGCATAAAAACAGAAAAAGAAAACACAAGTAGAAATATAATTTAAGCATAAGGAGAGATTACTAATGAAAGTTCAAAGAATCAAGACATTAAACAGCGCCACGCTCAAGGAGAGCGCGTGCAAAGGCGGATGCGGCGAGTGCCAGACCTCGTGCCAGTCGGCCTGCAAGACCTCGTGCACGGTTGCAAATCAGAAGTGCGAGAACGAGGAAAGATAAATCTTTAAATTTCCGAGCGGAAGTTTAAACGCCCGGGCGCTCACACACAGTGTGGCGCCCTGTTTATTTTAATATAATCTTGACAAATTAACTTAGGAGAATAAATATGCTTCATACTTTTGAAATGTTTGACAAATACATCGCCCTTGACGTGAACAGCGGCTGCGTCCACGAGTTGGACAAGCTGAGCTATGACGTGCTGAATTTTCTTGACGTGAAGGGTCTCGATCCCGAGAGCGACGAGGCCAAATTCAAAGCTGTAGGCGAGTTCAGAAAAGAGTACGATTCCGAGGACGTTTGGGACGTTATCGAGGACATAGCCGAGCTCAAAAAGAGCGGAATGCTCTGGGCGGAGGACGATTTTGAGTATAACAAAGAGCTAAAAAGAAACGCGCCTGTAAAGGCGATGTGTTTACACATAAGCCACGACTGCAACCTGCGCTGCAAGTATTGCTTCGCCGAGGAAGGCGAGTACCACTCGGGCCGACGCGAGCTGATGAGCGCCGAGACGGGAAAGCGCGCGATGGACTATCTGGTGGCGAATTCGGGCAGTCGGCGCAACCTTGAAGTCGACTTTTTCGGCGGCGAACCGCTCTTGAATTTCGACGCTGTAAAGGAGATAGTTTGCTACGCGAGAGAGCTTGAAAAGAAGCATGACAAGGTATTTCGCTTTACAATAACAACCAACGGGATCTTGCTTGATGAGGAAAAGCTCGCGTACATAAACAAAGAAATGGGAAATATCGTTCTCAGTATCGACGGCAGAAAAGAGGTAAACGACCGCGTTAGATACAGGGCGGACGGCACCGGAAGCTATGACAGCATAGTGCCCATATTCAAAAAGACGGCCGAGAGCCGTAATCAGGATAATTATTATGTCCGCGGAACCTTCACGAGATATAATCTCGATTTTTCAAAGGACGTGCTTCATCTGGCGGATCTGGGCTTCAAACAGATCTCGGTCGAGCCTGTGGTATGCGCCGAGGAGACCGACTATTCGCTGCGCGAGGAGGACATGCCGCGCGTTTTTGACGAGTACGAGACCCTGACGCGGGAATACGTGAAGCGCAAAAAAGAGGGAAACGGCTTTAACTTTTTTCATTTCATGATCGACCTCGACGAGGGACCGTGCGTTATAAAGCGGCTTTCGGGCTGCGGCTGCGGCTGCGAGTATATCGCTGTCGCGCCGAACGGAGACGTGTATCCCTGCCACCAGTTTGTGGGGACCGAGGAATACAAAATAGGCAGCATTTACGACGATAAGGAGCTTGACCGCGATATTCGCAACGAGTTCGCGGACTGCAATATTTATTCAAAGCCCGACTGCCGCGACTGCTTCGCGAAGTTTTTCTGCAGCGGCGGATGTGTCGCCAACGCCTGCCTGATAAACGGCAGCATGAACAAGCCCCACAAGCTGAGCTGCGAGATGATGCGCAAGCGCCTCGAGTGCAGCCTCTACGCCAAAGCCGCCCTCGCGGAAGAATAACACCTCATCCGACTTTTTGCCCATTCGGGCAAAAACCCACCTTCCCCTCAAGGGGAAGGCAAGAGAGGCTTCCCCTTGAGGGGAAGCTGTCGCCGAAGGCGACTGATGAGGTGTCATCTATTCACTAATCACTATGTTCACTGGTAAACTATATTTGGAGGTGTATATATATGCTAAAAAAATTGCTCCGTCTTATGTCAAAGACGGACAGAAAATTCGCGTTGTTCACGCCGCTGCTTATCGTCGGCGAGGTGGCTATGGAAACCACCATACCGCTGATGATGGCGCGCATTGTTGACGTGGGCATCGCGAACGCCGACGTCGGATATGTGGTGAGGTCGGGCATTATCATGATGCTCATGGCTCTTGTTTCGCTGTGCTTCGGCGCGGGCGCGGCTCGAACCGCCTCGATGTCCTCGACCGGATTCGCGGCGTCGATCAGACAAGCGGTGTTCTTCAAGATTCAGGACTTTTCGTTCGGCAACATCGACAAGTTCAGCACATCGTCGCTTCTGACCCGCCTCACGACCGACATCACAAACATTCAGATGTCGACCATGATGGTCATAAGGACCTGCGTCCGCGCGCCCATGATGTTCGCTATGGCGCTGTTCATGGCGATCTCTCTCAACGCGCGTCTGGCGCTTATCTTCGCGGTGGCCGTGCCGATAATCTGCGTCACTGTGTTCACCGTGGCGGTCAAGGCGATGCCCAGGTTCCGCCTGATGCTCAGAAAGATCGACGATTTGAACCGCGTTGTGCAGGAGGACCTTGCGGGTATCCGCGTTGTCAAGGCGTTCGTGCGCGAAAGCTACGAGGACGAGAAGTTCAACACTATCACAAACGAGGTGCGTGACGCGCAGGTATCGGCCGAGAAGCTTATCATAATCAACATGCCGGTCATGCAGATGGTTATCTACGCCTGCATTGTGGCGATCCTCTGGTTCGGCGGCAACATGGTTATCGTCGGCGGAATGCAGACCGGCGAGCTCATAAGCTTCATA
Organism: uncultured Monoglobus sp.; assembly: GCA_947630505.1. GTDB lineage: Bacteria > Bacillota > Clostridia > Monoglobales > Monoglobaceae > Monoglobus. The sequence continues at coordinate 22,937 of CANRHV010000021.1, forward strand.
ACCTACGTAACCCAGATCCTGATGTCGCTGATGATGATCTCGATGATATTCATTCAGCTTGTAAACTCCAAAGCAAGCGGCGATCGTATCTGCGAGATACTCGACGAGGAGCTCGAGATCAAGGACGACAACAATAACGAGAATCTGACCCTCGACGACGGCTCGATCAGGTTCGAGGACGTGGCGTTCAGCTATCAGCACGACATAATGAACTGCGCTGTTCGTCATATTAATCTTGACATCAAATCGGGCGAGACCGTTGGAATTATCGGCGGCACGGGCTCGTCAAAGAGCTCGCTTGTGCAGCTTATCCCGAGGCTTTACGATGTGACCGCGGGCCGCGTTATAGTCGGCGGCCACGACGTGCGCGAGTACAAGCTCGACGTGCTGAGAAACGACGTCTCAATGGTGCTCCAAAAGAACGTGCTGTTCAGCGGCACGATCGCCGACAACCTGCGTTGGGGCGACGAGCACGCCACGCAGGAGCAGATAAGCGAGGCTTGTCGCGACGCCTGCGCCGACGAGTTTATATCGGGCTTCCCCGACGGCTACAGGACCGACCTCGGCCAGGGCGGCGTGAACGTTTCGGGCGGCCAGAAGCAGAGGCTGTGTATCGCCAGAGCGCTGCTTAAAAAGCCGAAGATAATAATTCTCGACGACAGCACAAGCGCGGTCGACACAGAGACCGACGCGCGCATCAGAAGCGCGTTTAAAACCAAGCTCAAGGGCACGACCACTATAATTATCGCTCAGCGCATAAGCTCGATCGAGGACGCCGACAAGATAATCGTCATGGACAACGGACGCATCAGCGCCCAGGGCACCCATGAGCAGCTGCTCGAGAGCAGCGACATATACCGCGAGATCTACGAGTCTCAGCAGAAAGGAGCTGCGTGATATGCCTCCGGGACCTAAAGGATTCAAAAAACCGAAAAACACCAAAAAGACCGCGGCGCGCCTGTTCTCTTATCTGGCGAAGTACAAGCCGCAGTTGGTTCTGGTTATCATCGGCGTTATAGTTTCAAGCGCCGCCAACGTCTACGGCACGTATATGTTGAAGCCGATGCTCGACGACTACATAGTGCCCCTTATCGGGGCCGAAAACCCGCCGCTTGCGACGTTTCTCGTGAACATACTGCTGCTGCTCGGCGCGTATATAGTGGGCGCGTTCGCCTCGTGGATGTATAACCGAATCATGGTAAATATCTCAAGCGGCGTGCTGTACACCGTGAGGAACGACCTGTTCACCAAGATGCAGAAGCTCCCCTTAAAATACTTCGACACCCACACCCACGGCGACGTTATGAGCCGCTACACCAACGACGCGGACGCCATCAGAATGATGATGTCCCAGAGCGTGCCTCAGCTTGTCTCGTCGTTTTTGACCGTTATCTCGGTGTTTATCATGATGATCGTGATAAGCCCCGTGCTGACGCTGTTGGTTCTGGTTATGCTCGTCATAATATTTTTCGTTATCAGCTTCGTCGGCAAGCGCTCCGCTTATTTCTTCAGGAAGCAGCAGAACGCCATCGGCGCGGTCAACGGCTATGTCGAGGAAATGATCGAGGGCCAGAAGGTCGTAAAAGTTTTCTGCCATGAGGACAAATCCAAAGAGAAATTCTCGAACATAAACGAGGCGCTTCGCGGCGCGTCCGCCAACGCCAACACCTTCGCCAACGTGCTGTTTCCGATCATGGGCAACCTGTCGTATCTGCACTACGCGGTGACCGCTATGGTAGGAGCGGCGCTGACGATACACAGCGGAAACACGAGCGCGGGCTTTTTCGCGCTGACGATCGGCTCGCTGACCGCGTTTTTGCAGTACACCCGCTCGTTCTCGCAGCCGATAACCCAGATGTCGCAGCAGGTCAACGCCATACTTAACGCTATGGCGGGCGCCGAGCGCATATTCCAGGTAATAGACGAGAAGGCCGAGGTCGACGACGGCAAGGCGACCATCGCCAGAGTTGTTATAGAGCCCGACGGAAACATCATCGAGGTCAACCACCGCACGGGCCGTTGGGCGTGGAAGCGCCCCGGCAAGGACGGCAAGGTTATATACAACGAGGTCCGCGGCGAGGTCGAGTTCAAAAACGTCACGTTCAGCTATGACGGCAAAAAGACGGTTCTGAAAGATATCTCGCTTGTGGCCGAGCCGGGAGAGAAGATAGCTTTCGTCGGCTCAACGGGCGCGGGCAAGACCACGATAACCAACCTGATAAACAGGTTCTACGACGTGCCCGACGGCAAGATAACATACGACGGAATAACGATAAACAAGATCAAAAAAGACGACCTGCGCCGCTCGCTCGGTATGGTTCTGCAGGACACGCATCTGTTCACCGGCACGGTCATGGACAACATCAGATACGGCCGCCTTGACGCCACCGACGAGGACTGCATATACGCGGCCAAGATCGCCAACGCCCACTGGTTCATTACCCACCTGCCCGACGGCTACAACACGATGCTGACGGCCGACGGCGAGAATCTGAGCCAGGGCCAGAGACAGCTGCTTGCGATAGCCAGAGCGGCCGTGGCCGACCCGCCCGCGCTTATATTGGACGAGGCGACAAGCTCGATCGACACCAGAACCGAAAAGATAATAGAAAAAGGCATGGACGGCCTGATGAAGGGCAGAACGGTGTTTGTTATAGCCCACAGACTCTCGACCGTCAGAAACGCCGATATGATAATCGTGCTCGAGCACGGACAGATCATAGAAAAAGGCAACCACGAGCAGCTGATAGCCCAAAAAGGCAAATACTATCAACTCTACACCGGCGCCTTCGAACTGGATTAGGCGCCCCCACAAGAGGCTTCCCCTTGAGGGGAAGCTGTCAGGCGAAGCCTGACTGATGAGGTGTTCTATAATCTTTCAAGAATCATAAAGCGGATTATACGCTTGCGCTAACACCTCATCCGACTTTTTGCCCGTTCGGGCAAAAACCCACCTTCCCCTCAAGGGGAAGGCAAAAGAGGCTTCCCCTGTGAGGGGAAGCTGTCAGGCGGAGCCTGACTGATGAGGTGTTATACCTGCGTTTTCATTATACCAACAATATTGCCACAATAAACCGGAGTAAAAATGAACAAACTGTATAATCACAAATTAAAGCAATATTCTCAAGACCTGAGAAAAGATATGACTAAACAGGAAAAACATCTTTGGTATGATTTTCTAAAAAAACTTCCGATGACTTTTAATCGTCAAAAAGTAATCGGCGATTATATTGTTGATTTTTACTGCGCATCCAAAAAGTTGGTTATTGAGTTAGATGGCGCTCAGCATTATGATAAAGAGGGATTAAAAAAGGATTTGATCAGAGATGAGTATCTGAAATCGCTTGGCCTGACTGTGTTGAGGTATACAAATGCGGACATTAATAAAAATTTTGATAATGTATGCAGGGATATATTCAATCATTTACAGCCTTTCCCAAAAGAGGCTTCCCCTGTGAGGGGAAGCTGTCAGGCAGAGCCTGACTGATGAGGTGTTATAGAATCTTTCAAGAATCATTAAGCGGATTATACGCTTGCGCTAATACCTCATCCGACTTTTTGCCCGTTCGGGCAAAAACCCACCTTCCCCTCAAGGGGAAGGCAAAGGGGCGAGCCAAACCTCATTCCCTATCAATTTGATAGTGTTTGTGTTATTTAACAAAAATGTTACAAGACTGTATAATTAAACATGTCATAATACATAAATATTGAGTTTAAATCAACCTACTCTTGACTTTTTTCTTGTTTCGTTGTATACTTTAAAGTACGTAAATTTTCTAAAAGATATGATTTATAAACGATGAGAGTTTCAGGAGGCAAGTTGTTTATGAATAGTTTATTGAATATCTTTATAAAATTGAAAAATAAGTTTAACAGAAAAGTAATTTACATTTCTCCCCGCGTGTCAAAATTTGATCGGGGGGGGTACTCTGTGGACTAAAAATACTAATAGAAATATCGACGCGCAGCGCACCTTATTTTGGTGCGTCTTTTTGTTATGATAAAAACTTTTGCCGCAGCGGTTGAGGCTTCCCCTGTGAGGGGAAGCTGTCAGGCGGAGCCTGACTGATGAGGTGTCAACGTAGGGACTAGGAAATAGGTACTAGGTACTAGGGACTAGGAAACACCTCATCCGACTTTTTGCCCGTTGGGCAAAAACCCACCTTCCCCTCAAGGGGAAGGCAAAAGAGGCTTCCCCTGTGAGGGGAAGCTGTCGGGCGGAGCCCGACTGATGAGGTGTTATAGAATCTTTCAAGAATCATTAAGCGGATTATACGCTTGCGCTGCCACCTCATCCGACTTTTTGCCCGTTCGGGCAAAAACCCACCTTCCCCTCAAGGGGAAGGCAAACCACAGTTACAACGCGACTTTGCGTTTACATATAACTTAATTTCAGAACAGATATAATTAAGGAAGGTGTAGTTTTATGAGAAAACTTAGAGGCTCAAGAAGGGTCTTGAGCAAAATGACCGCTATGCTTATAGCTTTAGTCATGGTTGTCGGAACGCTTCCGGGCCTGACTCTTTCGGCGTTCGCGGCCCCGGGCGACACGAGCGGCGAAGGCACCGCGGAGATAAACAATCCCAACGCGGTATACGAGGGCATAACCCCCGGCGTTGACCGCGTTGCCGATGATATAACGATGAACGATTATCAGAATAGTCTTCTCAGCGACACTAACGGTTCGCGTTTCGCGGGACGCGTTTGGTCCGATAAGACGGTTGTCGCTCATGATGACACGGGCAATGAGTGGAATTATCTCAGTTCCAACAGTTCGGCAATGGAACCGACCGGCGAGGTTCAGACGCAAGTAACGCCGGAGTTTGGCCAAAAAAACTGGACTGTCGGCTTTAAGGACGACTTTCTGCATGTCTACAGCTCGCTGGGCAGCTCGCAGGTAGTGACCGAATATCCGCGAAACCCGATAGATCTTGTAATTATTCTTGATATGTCCGGCTCCATGGCATTCGATGTTGTGGACGGAGATCATAATAATAACTCACCAGATCATCTTAAACATTCAAGAATTCAAATGGTTCTGGACGCTACAAACAGCGCGATCGATAAGCTGATGAAGGACCCGGACAGAGAGGGCAACAGGGTTGCCGTTGTAGCCTACGGCGGAACGGCGTACACTTTAATGCCGCTCGATCACTATACGTCCGAGAGCGGAACCTATCTGACAGCATCTGACTTAAGGGCTTATGGAGGAGGTGCCATTACCGGAGCAAACGGAGCTTATACTATTACGGCAAAAGCTAAAAACAGCAACGGAAACGATTACACAACAGAAGTGAGAAATGATTATTCGTCAAGCCCCGGTCATATAGGTTACAATACCAATATGCAGGCGGGTATCTATCAGGGCTTTAACGAGCTGTACAGCAAAGCCAACACCGCAGCGGACGTTACATATACCCACACGTCGACACAGACGGGAAAAAAGAGAACAATAGCGCGTATTCCTGCGGCGTTTGTAATGACGGACGGCGGCTCCAACTACGCGCTGAAAAACGGCACCGGTAGCGTAAACGGCACGGAATGGTATAATCTGGGAACGCTTCCGAAAAATTTGACCGCGTATAATGACAGCCATCATAAATACCGCGTGGAAGAAAATATAGCGCAGCGCGGCGGTGACGTGGCAATTCTCGATATTCTTATGACGGCTTCGTTTATGAAGTCAAAGGTACAGAACAGATATACGGAGCTTATGAAGGGAACGCCGGCGCAGCAGACCGGCAAGGTAAAGTTCCCGATTCATACGTTAAGCGTTGATACCCCTAAAGGAAATGAAAGCGCATGGCAGAGTCCGCGAGTTTACACAACTCTTGACCCCGGGAAATATTTCAACACAACCGGTAATACGGATTGGAACGTGTCAAACAGCGAGGGCTGGAACAAAGCAAATGATGGAGATTTTAACAAGGATACAACAAACGCATACAGCTTGTGGGAAAGCTGGAAAAGCGGCAGTAATGTAGAAAAAGCAATTCGGGATTCAGATGATAAAAGTGGCACCACTCGCACAATAAAATTTAACAGGATTACCGAAGAAGACGAAAATACCTACGGCGTAACAAACGAAGATGTGGCAAACAATATTATATATAACGACAGCTTCCGTGACGTTGGATCCGAGGGACTGAACCAAGTGTTCGATGAATTAGTCGCCGAGCTTGGCGAGGCGGCGTTCCTGCCGGTTGAGGGCGAAAACGCGTCAAGACTTAACAACTCGATCACATATGAGGACCCGATAGGTCAGCATATGGAGGTCAAGAACCGCGCGTTAAAGATCGAGACGAAGGACGATTACAGAAAAAATTACGGCGAGCCGACGCAGCAGGCCTCATCAAGCGGCGTGTACGACATGGGTATGTATCTCTTCGGAAACATGCTCGGCGTGGCAAAGACCGCGGTATACTCATATGATTTCGCGAAAGCGTACAAAGCTGAGCTTGAGAGCAATGCAATTCCGCTGGAAATTCCAGACGGCAGCGGCGGCATAAAGTCGGTAATCGCTCACGGCGCTTGGTTTAAGCTAAAGCCGGGCGCAGGCAACAGCACGCCCATAGCCGAAAAATATGAGCTTTGCGCTCCCGAGGATACCCGAGGCAACACGACAGAGCAAAACTGGACGGCGGGCTACACCTTCTTCTGCGACGAGGCTATGGCGACGAGCTTTCTGCCCACAGAGTATCCCTCAAAGGATTATAATGATGAAATTGACTCGGACGGAAATCCCAAGTTCGAAGATAAAGATGAATTGCATCTAAACCCGAATATACAATTCAACCTTTACAGAATAGAAGCAAACGACTATTCCGACCCGCATAACACCATGCTCAGAGATAACCCGAGCTACGGCTATACCGAAAAGACAATAGACGGCGAAAAAGTCCAAGTTCCGAACCAGCAGTTTAAGCTCGGAAACGTTCGTATCTGGACCGAGGACTCGGGCGATTATGACGATCCCGAAGCGGGAATTACCGGAGACGCGGGCTACAATCAGAAGCTTTACGTAAATCTTCCCGTGGACGCGCTGCCGTTGCAGATCGCGAATGTAGAGGTGCAGGCTAACGGCGATGTCACCTCGTATAAGACGAACACGGGTGACTATATCCAGAGCACGCCGTTCAGAGTGTTCTATTCGGTAGGTATGGAAGACGAGGCCATGAGCGACGACGGTCTCTCTATCGACCTCGCCAAGATCGACCTTGATTATATCCAAAAGCATAAAACGAAGCCGGACAACAATGTGTACTTCTATTCGAACTACTATTCCGAACAGTCGTACAACGGATATCTTGACGCCGAGGAAAAGGTCACGCACGGCGACCCCGGTCTGTCTTTCTCGCCGGCGCAGGATAACCGATATTATGTTATGCAGCAGGCCGTTCCGCTGATGAAAATTTTCAATAAGAACGGTGACGGCACTGTTCCCGACCCGATCGAAGAGCCGCGTCCCGCGGCCATCGAGTCGGACGCTATAGAAGCCATATTGACCTCTTACAACGCTGAGCATCCCGACGCGAATCTTAAATCGTGGGATTACGGCGCGGACGGACTTGAGCTGACGACAGATCAGTATACGACGAAATATATAAGAACCATTCAGGAGATGGGCGTCGGTAAATACAACACTTCTACAATAGACGATCCCGAGGCTTCGTCGGCTCCGACAGATGATAAAAGTCAGCAGGAGTGGAGCTATCTTATCCTTAACTCATATATGCCCGCCGAGGGTGGAGCGGGTAAATTAGTGCACAGAGCCGTGGCGCGTAACTCAAGCGACTTCGGCTCGGGTCTCACCACGGAAAGCGCCGATCTCGCGCAATTGCTGTGCTGGTATAATATCAAGACGGGCGATTCCGCGGAGATTGATCTCACGGGCGGAATAGAGGGCGGAAAGCCGGATGCTTCTTCGGCGACAGAGGAACACCCGGCAACGGAGACCGAGTATTATGACAAGAATAACTGGGTAATCGCCACAAAGCCGGGCTCGCTCAGAACGGGCAACATGTATGAGTTTGTTGTTGAAAAGGGCAAGGACGCGAACAAGACCGAAAGCTCGCAGACTGTCCGCGTTCCGATGGTCAGAGAAGTGACAGATGACGGCAGCGTTGTTATAAACAGCTATCTCGGAAACGAGGGCCGTCTCGCAACGCAGGATAAGATGCTTGCCATCACAAAAGATGTTGAGACCGACGATTATTACAAGCAGTATGCCGCCGAAAAGACATTTAAATATAAGGTAAAAATAGGCGGCACAGACAACAGAGGCAACACTATCAGCGGCAGCAAAGAGGGCGACGACAGCGCCATCGTTATAAAGCGCCATGTTGTGGACGGTGTGGAACATTGGGACTATCAGCTCGACGCCGTTAATGTAAACGTTGACAGCGAGGGATTCCTGACCGCCGTTGACAGCCGCGGAGTGACCGGCCGCGCGGTTCTGACGAGCAACCGGGGACCGGACCGGCTCGGCGATGTGCCGACCTTTATGGTGCAGGTAAAGCAGGGAAATTACAGCGAGGGCATTGCCTCGGCTACCGAGAGCAGAGTTCAAAATGAAAACGGAGATGGCGAGCAGATATTCACCCTCGAGGACGTTATAGTATACTCGGGCGATGAGACCGATGACCCCGACGGCGAACCCGACGGAGTTATCACTGATTTGGGCAGTGACGAGAAATGGGCGAATCCCAAGTTGTGTGAAAAAGGTGCACCGTCAGGCGAGTGGACGCCGTCTGAAGGCACAGACGAGAATGAGGACGGCATAAGAGGAGATCAGGATGGCGAGCGCGTCGATATCCCGATATGGCAGACCGGAAAAAGCAGCGAAGACAGCGATTTCGGCGACTCAAACGCTGACCATCTTGTTGACCGCTGCCAGATAACGCCGGTGTTCCGCACATATCAGGTATTCTTCGGCTACAGCGAAGGCAATGATCCCGGAGAAACCGGCGGACAGTGGGTCGACAACTGGCCCATGACCGACGGCACAACCGTCGGAGAGCATAAGACGGTGAATGATGATGGATCGGTTACTTATGACTTTGAGGAACATAAGGGGGAGCCGGATATTGCGGTGCCCATGAAGTTTGACCCGTATACCGCTGAGTTTGAGCTTAAGGACGGCTACGGTCTGCTGTTCAACGGTATAGATTCCGGACTTCCGTATTCAATGACCGAGATACTTGACGAGAATGATTTGAAGGCGGGCTTCCAGTTCAGCGACGTCGAGCATATTCAAAGCGTACTCCGTTCGAACGGCGATGATAGACGTTCGACTGTCACGCACACCAAGGATCGTACCACCGGCGAGATAACTTCAAGCGGCGCTTCCAGCGTGTTGGATTATGACGAGACCGGAACGAACTATACATACACCGTAAGCGGAGTTACCGACGGCGACGAGGTGCAGGCCGAGGCCGCCCACTACACCAACTACTACGGCCCCGTCAGCATGGTTGTTGACAAGGTTGTCAAAACGTCCGCGGGTAATGAGGTCACGTATGAACCGGGCGACCAAGACCCCGATGAGTATAAGGAACAATTCGCAAACGATTACGGCAAGGAGTTCACATTCACAGTGGACCTCAAGTCTCACACAATGCTGCCGTTTTTGAAGGATAAGAGCACGAATCAATCGACCAACGAAATGAGCGTCAACCGGTACTACACCGACCCGAATGTCGCTCAAGCGTTTGGAGATGAGGTCGTTGAGTACGGCACGGTCACAGCGACGAGTGTCAACTCCGACTACACTCAGGCGACGATCACGTTCACGCTGAAACACGGCCAGCATTTCGGAATCCTCGGTCTGCCACAGGGCACCGAGTACACAATAAACGAAGTAAGGCCGACAGACGCCTCGGATCCGACATCGTCGAGCGACCCGGGATCATCAAGCGAGCCGACCGCCTCAAGCGAGCCTGCGGCGAAGGGTTATTTAACCTCGTGGAAGGGCACCGAGTCGACCGACGAAGACGGAAACGCGGCTGAGGTTCCCGGAAGCACAGCCTCGGGCGTCACGACCGACAAAGTCGCTTACACGTACGTTACATTTATGAACCAAATGAGCGACGAGGAAGCTCCGCCGGAGCCCGACCTCACATCTTTGTTTATCGAAAAGCACGTCACAAGCAGCGATGAGGTCGACAAGGTGTTCGAGTTCACTGTTACGCTCACGCCGCCAAGCGGCCAAACCCTGGCCGACGCGTATCCCTACACGGGCAGCGGCGGACTTCCGAGCGGAGTTATCAACCTTAAACCGGTTGAAGGAAAGGACGACGGCACCAAGCAGGGCACGCTCTATCTCAAGAACGGCCAGATCGCGGATATCAATAATCTGCCCGAGGGCACGAAATATCTTGTAGAGGAAAAACCCGAGACAGGATATGAATCGACAAGCAACGGAAATTCGGGAACGACCGGAGATAGGACTTCGCATGTAGTTTATAACAACACGCTTGAGAAAACAGCGCTCACGGTCAGCAAGGTCGTTTCGGGCGCGGGCGCTCCGAAAGACAGAGAATACACCTTCCGAGTTGTGCTGACGCCGAGACAGGCCGAGGACGGCACGTACACCCCGCTGCTCAGCGCTTACGAATACGAGATAACCAAGATGTCAAGCGTCGCGGACGCGGCGGAGCTGCCCGACCCCGCGAATGGTCGGATGGGATTCTCCCCGGTTGCCGGAACGACGGACGGCTCGGTTGAGTGCAGCGTTAAGTTAAAGCACGGTCAGCAGATCACATTCACGGGTCTGCCCTACGGCACCACATATAAAGTGGAAGAAATAAATCTTGACTTTGATTTTGAGCTCGCCGAAGAGGCGCAGACGCAGACGCCCGAGGTCAAGATCTACGAGCCGGTTCAAAAGACCGACGAGTACGGCGCGCCCATGTTCGACGAGGGCGGCGCTCCGATAATCGAGAACATCTCCACCGAGCGCGTTCCCGTGCTTGACGAAAACGGCGCTGTCAAGCTCGACAGCGAGGGAGCCCAGCTCACCGAGGAAGTCGCGGTCGACGGCTCGGGCACATTGGACGGCGACAAGACCGTCGCGTTTGTGAACGAGTTCTCGCCCGTAGGCTGGCTCGGAGTTTCCAAGACGGTCGAGGGCTCCGACGCGGACATAAACAAAGTATGGAAGTTCGACGTTGAGATAACGCCTCCCGAGGGCTCGACCTTTGATAAGCTTTTCGATGTCAATGGAGATAAGTTTACCGCGAACGCGACTTCAACTATCGCGAAACCGCGTGATAACGCGGTCGAGACGGATCAGAACGAAGTGCCCGATTATGATCTGACGCCCGTTGAGTTCACGATCGATACAACCAAAGACACGACCGTGGCGCACGCGACCGTTGAGCTCAAACACGGTCAGACTATCGTTATCGAGCTGCCCGCGGGCACCACGTACACCCTCATGGAGTACGAGGCAAACGAGGACGGCTATAAGAGCTATTCAAATGTTGACCTGTCGCCCGAGATATTCAACAGACAGATCTCTTGGGGACATTTCAGAAACGTGAAGGGCAATCCCGAGGAGACCCCGAATCCGAACGTTACCCCGACGCCGAGCGGCTCTCCGGGACCGGACGAGACTCCGAACCCGAGCGAGACGCCCGAGCCCGGCACAACGCCGACGCCCGGACACAACGACCACAAGCTGTCGCTCAGCAAGACAGTAGCGGGAGATACAGTCGAGACCGACAAAGACAAGGATTGGGAATTTAATATAACCTTCACGGGCGATAGCCTTAAGGACGAGTACAACTATACAGGCAGTGCGCTCTATGAAGGAGTGACGCCGCCCGCGGACGGCACGCTCATACTCGACCGCGAGACAGGCGCGCTGACCCTGCCCGATGGCACCAATCTCAAATTAAAGCACGGCCAGATGATAACGATCGAGGGAATCGAGAGCGGCACGCATTATAAGATAGAAGAAACACCGGTCGGAGGCTACTATACAAGCGTGGTAGGCTCGCCCAACGAGGCGACGATAACAAGCGAGGACAGAAACGTCGCGTTTGTCAACCAGACAAATCCCGATGAAGGTCTCGGCTCGCTGATCGTCCACAAGTGGGTAACCGGCAACGCCGCCGAGAGAGAACCAGACAAAGAGTTCATATTTGAGATACACTTCTACACAGACGACACCTGCGTGACCGAGCTTGACACCCTGTTCCCCTATACCGGAAGCTACACAGGCGAGATCGGCAAGGGCCAAAACACCGTGACGCTCAAGAACAACGAGATGATAAACATCACGGGCATACCCGCAGGAACGGTCTACACCTGCAAGGAGACAAACGCCAATGAGGACGGATACACCACAAGCGCGACCGACGACAAGGGCACCATCTCAAACGAGAAGGGCACGATCGTGTCAAAGCAGGTAGTATCCGAGGAGTATGTAAACAATAAGAATCTCGATGTCGGCTGGCTCGGCGTGACCAAGGACGTTAAGCCCGCAAAGCCAGGCGACGAAGACAGAGAGTGGGAGTTCGAGATAGAGATAGCGCCTCCCGTAGGCGGTAGAATCGAGGACTACGCCGCGGCGCTTGAAAACGTTCCGACCAAGAGCGACATCGCGCCCGAGGAAGGCTGGCTGAACTGGATAAACGAGGACGTTGACGACTGGAAGACTGAAGTGACCGACACGGTCGGCGAATGGTTCACGGGTGATACCATAAACTTCACGATCGACTCGACCTCGAACGTGGCGAAAGCGACTGTTTACCTCAAGGCGGGACATTCGATAGTTCTGCAGCTTCCGATAGGCGTAAGCTACACGCTTAAGGAGTTTGACGCCAACGAGGGCGGTTACAAGAGCTACTCCAACGTTGACCTCAGTCCCGACATCAACGAGGGCAGAATAACATGGGGACATTTCAGAAACGAGTATGAGGGCAAGGAGACACCCGGTCCCGACGAGACGCCGAATCCGAGCGATGAGCCCGACAGAACACCGGGTCCCGGAGAGTCATTTGAGCCGGATAAGACGCCCGGTCCCGACGAGACGCCGAATCCGAGTGATGAGCCCGACAAGACGCCCGGTCCCGGAGAGTCCTTCGAGCCCGACACAACGCCGACGCCCGTTGAGACGCCCGTTCCCACGCCCGCTGTGAATAATCTGTCGATAAGCAAGACGGTTATTGACGGCGAGGCCGGAGACGCGAGCGGATACTGGACATTCGATATCACGCTGACCGCAGCCGACGGCACGCCGCTGAGCGGAACATATGATGTCGAATACAGCTCGCTGTACGGCGACGATATCGACTTTACGGAAATGCCCGACACGATAACATTTGATGAAAACGGCGATGCTTCGATCACGCTCAAGCACGGAATGATGGCCGATATAATCGGACTTCCGAACGGAACGAAGTATAACATAAACGAAAGAAACGAGGGCGGCAGCTACTGGTATTCAAGCGATGTCGGCTCGCCCACACGCGGCACGATCGACGGCGAGGACAGAGACGTGGCGTTCGTTAACCAGACTGAGCCCGATGAGAACATAGGCTCGCTGATAATCTACAAGCACGTAACAGGTAACGCGATCGAGCAGGAGCACGAGGAAGTTCTGTTCAGCTTTGTTGTCAACTTCTATAAGAAGCCCGATGATCTGACATTGGGAGACTATAACGTTGACGAGCTTGAGAAGATCAACGACAGCTATAACTGCGTAATAGGCGGAGTTCAGACAACTGTCAAGAGCGGAGACACTATAAAGATCGCCAACGATCAGTCGGCGGTAATTACGGGACTGCCCGAGGGAACGATCTACGAGATATCCGAGCCCACTAACGACAGGGGCTACGAGTATAAGTATGCGACCGACGACAAGGGAACGCTCTCTAACGGAATCGGAACGATAGTATCAAGAGAGGTAGTATCCGAGGAATTCGTAAACGAAAAGGAGATAGAAGAGCCTTCGCCGAGCGCGACGCCCGAACCTTCGCCGAGCGCGACGCCCGAGCCTTCGCCGAGCGCGACGCCCGAACCGTCACCGAGCGCGACTCCCGAGCCTTCGCCGAGCGCAACGCCCGAGCCGTCACCGAGCGCGACGCCCGAACCGTCACCGAGCGCGACTCCCGAGCCGACACCGAGCGCAACGCCCGAGCCGACACCGAGCGCAACGCCCGAAATCCAGGAACCGACTCCCGAGCCCGAGCATGTAGGCTGGCTTGGAATAACCAAGGATGTTAAGCCCGCGAAGCCCGGCGACGAAAACAGAGCCTGGAAGTTTGAGATAGAAATAGCGCCTCCCGTAGGAGGAAGAATTGAGGACTACGCCGCGGCGCTCGAAAATGTTCCGACCAAGAGCGACATTGCGCCCGAGGACGGATGGCAGAGCTGGATCGATGAGAATGTTCTAACCTGGAAGAAGAATGTTACCGACACGGTCGGAGAACCCTTCGACGGCGACGCGATAAGCTTCACGATCGACTCGACCTCGAATGTGGCGAAAGCGAATGTTGAGCTCAGAGCCGGACACTCAATAGTTCTGCAGCTCCCGATAGGAGTAAGCTACACGCTTAAAGAATTTGACGCCAACGAGGGCGGCTACGACAGCTACTCGAACGTTGACCTCAGTCCCGACATCAATGAGGGCAGAATAACATGGGGACATTTCAGAAATGAGTATACGGGAAGCGAAACCCCGGGACCCGACAACACGCCCGGCCCCGGCGAGACGCCGAATCCGAGCGATGAGCCGGATAAGACACCGGGACCCGGAGAATCCTTTGAGCCCGGCACAACGCCGACGCCTGTTCCCACGCCCGCTGTAAACAACCTGTCGATAAGCAAGACGGTTATCGGCGGCGAGGCCGGAGACGCAAGCGGAGATTGGACATTCGATATCACGCTGACCGCAGCCGACGGTACCGCGCTCAGCGGAACATACAGTGTCGAATACAGCTCGCTGTACGGCGACGAGATACCGGCAATGCCCAATTCGATAACCTTTACTGAGGGCAAGGCCTCGATCACGCTCAAGCACGGAATGATGGCCGATATAATCGGACTTCCGAACGGCACAAAGTACGAGGTAGTTGAAAACAATCCCGACACGAGCCTCTGGTATTCAAGCGACGTCGGCTCTCCCACACAGGGAACGATCGACGGCGAGGACAGAGACGTGGCATTCGTGAACCAGACCGAGCCCGATGAGAACATAGGCTCGCTGATAATCTACAAGCATGTAACAGGCGACGCGATCGAGCAGGAGCCCGATACTCTGTTCAGCTTTGTTGTCAACTTCTATAAGAAGCCGAGTGATTTGACATTGGGTGACTACAACGTTGACGAGCTTGAGAAAATTACCGACAGCTATAACTGCGTAATAGGCGGAGTTCAGACAACTGTTAAGAGCGGAGACATTATAAAGATCGCCAACGATCAGTCGGCGGTAATTACGGGACTGCCCGAGGGAACGATCTACGAGATATCCGAGCCTACTAACGATAAGGGCTATGATTTCCTGAAAGCGACCGACGATAAGGGAACGCTCTCAAACGGAATAGGAACGGTGGTATCAAGAGAAGTAGTATCCGAGGAATTCATAAACACCAAGGATTTGCCTGAGCCGACGCCGACACCCGAGATATCGGCGACGCCCGAGCCGACACCTGTTGTGACGCCCGAACCGTCACCGAGCGCGACACCCGAGCCGACGCCGAGCGCAACGCCGATTGTAACCGCAACGCCTGAACCGACACCTGTTGTAACCGCAACGCCTGAGCCGACACCTGTTGTAACAGCAACACCGGAGCCGACGCCTGTTGTAACAGCGACGCCCGAGCCCGAGCATGTAGGCTGGCTTGGAATAACCAAGGATGTTAAGCCCGCGAAGCCCGGCGACGAAGACAGAGAGTGGGAGTTCGAGATAGAGATAGCGCCTCCCGTGGGAGGAAGAATCGAGGACTACGCCGCGGCGCTCGAAAATGTTCCGACCAAGAGTGACATCGCGCCCGAGGACGGATGGCAGAGCTGGATCAACGACTCGGTTGAAAACTGGAAGAACAAGACGACCGATACGGTCGGCGAATCCTTCGAAGGCGATACGATATCGTTCACGACAGATTCGACCTCGAACGTGGCGAAAGCGACTGTTTACCTCAAGGCGGGTCACTCGATAGTTCTGCAGCTCCCGATAGGAGTAAGCTACACGCTTAAAGAATTTGACGCCAATGAGGGCGGCTACAATAGCTACTCGAACGTTGACCTCAGTCCCGACATCAACGAGGGCAGGATCACATGGGGACACTTCAGAAACGAGTATAAGCCCGAGGAGACACCCGGACCCGACAGGACGCCCGGTCCCGGCGAGACGCCGAATCCGAGTGACGAACCCGACAGAACACCCGGCCCCGGAGAATCCTTTGAGCCCGGCACAACGCCGACGCCTGTTCCCACGCCCGCTGTAAACAACCTGTCGATAAGCAAGACGGTTATCGGCGGCGAGGCCGGAGACGCAAGCGGAGATTGGACATTCGATATCACTCTGACCGCAGCCGACGGCACCGCGCTCAGCGGAACATATGATATTGTGTACAGCTCACTCTACGGCGATCCGTATGACTTTGCGGCAATGCCCGAAAGTATAACCTTCACAGAAGGCTTTGGCACGATCACGCTCAAGCACGGAATGATGGCCGATATAATCGGACTTCCGAACGGAACGAAGTACGAGGTAGTTGAGAATAATCCCGACACAAGCCTATGGTATTCAAGCGACGTCGGCTCGCCCACACGCGGCACGATCGACGTTGAGGATAGAGACGTGGCGTTCGTGAACCAGACAGAGCCCACCGAGGATATAGGCTCGCTGATAATCTATAAGCACGTAACGGGTGAAGCGATCGAGCAGGAGCCCGACGTATTGTTCAGCTTTGTTGTCAACTTCTATAAGAAGCCGAGTGATTTGACATTGGGCGACTACAACGTTGACGAGCTTGAGAAAATCAACGACAGTTATAACTGCGTAATAGGAGGAGTACAGACAACTGTTAAGAGCGGCGACACTATAAAGATCGCGAACGATCAGTCCGCAGTAATAACCGGATTGCCCGAGGGAACGATCTACGAGATATCCGAGCCCACTAACGATAAGGGCTATGATTTCCTGAAAGCGACCGACGATAAGGGAACGCTCTCAAACGGAATAGGAACGGTGGT
>CANRHV010000022.1 GCA_947630505.1 uncultured Monoglobus sp.
TCCACAGCATCTTATACAGTATACCATAGTTCTTGGAGAGGAACTCTAAAAACTACTACTTTATTATACGAGGAGGAAAATAATATGCACGATAATGTATATGACGTTTTGCTGGAACGCGGCTTGATCGCTCAGACTACGCATGAGCAGGAAATCAGAGAATTATTGGGAAAGGAAAAAGTTACGTTCTATATCGGCTTCGATCCGACGGCGGACAGCCTCCATGTGGGACATTACCTGCAGATGGTGGTTATGCGCCATATGCAGAATTACGGACACAGACCTATCGCTCTCGTCGGCGGCGGAACGGGACATATCGGCGACCCGTCGGGACGCACCGATATGCGCTCGATGATGACAAAGGAAACAATCGACTACAACTGCGAGCGGTTCAGGGAGCAGCTTTCAAAGGTGGTTGACTTTTCCGACGGCAAGGCGATAATGGTAAATAACGCGGACTGGCTTTTGGATCTCAACTACATTGAATTTCTGCGCGATATAGGCTCGTGCTTCTCGGTAAACAAGATGCTCACGGCGGAATGCTTTAAGCAGAGGCTTGAAAAGGGTCTGTCGTTCCTTGAATTTAACTACATGCTGATGCAGGCTTACGACTTTTTGATGCTCAACCGCAAGTACGGCGCTAAAATCGAGCTTGGCGGCGACGACCAGTGGAGCAATATTTTGGCGGGTATCGATCTTTGCCGCAGAAAGGATCAGACGCAGACCTACGGCATGACGTTTACGCTTCTTACAAACAGCGAGGGCAAGAAGATGGGCAAGACCGCCGCGGGCGCGGTTTGGCTCGACCCGAAAAAGACCACTCCTTACGATTTCTATCAGTATTGGGTAAACGTTCAGGATGCTGATGTAATAAAGTGCCTGAAGCTTCTCACATTTGTTCCGATGGAACAGATACGCGAGATGGAAAAGTGGGAAGGACAGGAGTTAAATCAGGCGAAACGCATACTTGCTTACGAGGTGACGAAAATCGTTCACGGCGAGGCGGAAGCTGAAAAGGCGAAGGCAACCGCGGAAGCGGTATTCGCGAAGGGCGGCGTTTCCGAGGATATGCCGACAAGTGTGATCTCCGATGTTGTCGGAATGGGAGTATTGGATATGCTTGTGAAAACGGGACTTCTCCCGTCCAAGGGCGAGGCGAGAAGGCTTGTTCAGCAGAACGGTCTGACAATCAACGACGAAAAATACACCGACGTAAACGGTGTTGTCACCGTGGATATGCTCACGGACGAGGGTATGATAATAAAGAAGGGCAAGAAAACCTTCCACAGAGTTGTGACGGAATAAAATTTTTTAAAGAAAACTATTGACAAAAGCAGTTTTTTATGCTATTATATTTAAGCGTTAAAAAACTGCATATGCGGGAGTGGCTCAGTGGTAGAGCGTCACCTTGCCAAGGTGAACGTCGCGAGTTCGAATCTCGTCTTCCGCTCCATCAAACCCGAGGGATTCCCTCGGGTTTTTCAGTTTTTCCGGTCTAAACCGTCCTATTTTACAATATTATAATATGTATTGAATTTATTGAACAGGAGGGCGCCATGAAAAAACTGAAAAAAATAAAACGCGTAATATGCGCCGCGCTTGCTGCGGCGATGTTTCCCGCTCCGGCGTTGGCGGCGGAGCCCGAGCCGGAGCTCGGAATAAACGCAAAGGCGGCTTTGCTCATGGAAGCGTCAACGGGCGAGGTGCTTTATGAAATTAATCCCGACGAGCAGCTTCCCATCGCGAGCGTGACGAAGATTATGACAATGCTGCTGATAATGGAGGAAATAGACGCCGGCAGACTGAATTTGGACGACATGGTAAGCGTGAGCGAAAACGCGATGAGCTACGGCGGTTCGACAATGTTTCTCGAAACCGGCGAGCAGCTCAGCGTGAACGATATGCTGAAGGGAATAGCGGTCGCGAGCGCAAACGACGGCTGCCCTCCGTTGTTATAAGGGACGCCAAAGAAAGTTACATATCACAATTACCTAAACCGCTCAAAACCAAGCTCTTATCCCATTTTTGATATACAGATACATACCGACAATATACATTGTAAGCATATATGTGTATACCAACCCGTAAAAAATAGGGCAGGGGACACTACAATCCCTTGCCCTATTCTCTTACATCCCTTTTATATTATCCGGCATATGCGCCCCGACGTTTAAATGCTTATTAAGCTTCTCCAGCGCATCCTTACAGGGACCGTTACACCCATGCTCAATCAGTCCCTCCAGCGCACCTTTTAACCCGTAGCATATCACCGTCAGCTCCTCGTTCTGCCGCTTGTTGATTTCCACCTGCTGCTTATTCAGCATGATTTGCTTATGACAAAAGAACACCGCGCCCACCAGAGCTGATACCGCCGTCAACAGACTTGCCG
The DNA here is from genome assembly GCA_947630505.1 of uncultured Monoglobus sp. Taxonomy (GTDB): domain Bacteria; phylum Bacillota; class Clostridia; order Monoglobales; family Monoglobaceae; genus Monoglobus. The sequence continues at coordinate 2,390 of CANRHV010000022.1, forward strand.
CTTTAATAATTGTGTCAATTGTTACATACATCGCTTACGCCTCCAATGACTTATCTGCGGCTTCTTTCAAAGAGCCGTCCCAGCTTCCGTCTATCGCCGTCTTAATCTCTTTCAGCGCCGCTTCTATAGCGTCAGAAACAGCCTCCTCATCAAGCGCAACTCCGTACTGTTCCAAGCCCTTCATCGCCTGTTCCATAGCAAACTGCTTCTTTTCTTCCCACTGCTCGGGCGTATATATCTGCTGTGCCGCATAAACAGCGGTCTTTATTATGTTGGCAATAATGGTCTGCGTCTTCACCGACGTATTCGCCTTTATCATCGGTACGACTACAGATGTAATTATAATACCCAGCAAACCAATCAAAGCGACTACAATCTGAGTCAGGTCAAGATTCATAACTAATTCGTTCATTCATATGCCTCCTTATATCCCAAATGCCTTACATACAAGTGCAAGGAAGTTACCGCGTGTTACAGTTCCTTCAAAATCATCGTCCCACGCGTGGGGAGTAGCGACAATTGCTTTATCACATAAGCTGTCAAGACAATTTCTTGCCCAATGGTCTACCGCCCTGCCCCTATACTTCGACTTCATACCACCCGTCGCGGAGTCTACCAAAGCGAGGGATAGTGCCTTGCTGATATAGGCGTCGAGATTTGTTAGCCATGTGTTTTTATCAGTAACAATACGCTTACCGCAAAGACTAATCACTATAGGTTGTGCCCAATGTATTGACGCGTCCGATTCTTCCGAAGTCCATGTGCCGCCGGTTAGTTTGTCTACCAAAGCCGCCGCTTCAGCCTTTGTTACAAATGATTCAAAGTCAGACCATAGCTCGAGGTTTGATATTATCTTAGCAGCAACCAATTTGTCATAAAACACCTGTGCATAATGAACAGGCTTGTCCTGTGTAACAAATGCCTCATAATCAGGACGAACGAATTTCGTTCCGGGCAGATTAGAGTTATAATATCTCTTAGCACACACTCCGCCGCCGTTAGCGATTATCCCGCTCGCGCCGGAAGTATTGCCCTCAACCGTTTCGAAATAATCTCCGTCTACGTATGTAACCAATCCCGTGTGGGTAAACGTACCGTTGCGGTAAAATATAACAATGTCACCCTGTTCGGGATTGGCGTACAGCTTGAATAATTCAGCCATAGTCGGGCAGTACACGTACGGATAATGTTTTAACAGATTTTTAGCGCCATCCTTGCCGAATACCTGTACCAATACCCACGTGACAAAGCACGCGCACCAAGGCTCACCCTGATACGACGGCTGGATTTCAGCCCAGTATTTTGTGTAGTTGTTACCGCCAGCGTTGGCGGTTTTATCGTAAAGATTGCTGTTGCTTGCCTTTTCGAGATACCCAATCTCGTTTTTGCCGACAGCAATTATCTTATCAATCAATTCAGTTTTAGTCATATCTATTCCTCCGTTTCTCAGAAATCCGATTCCTCGCAAGGAATATCTTCGATTGTGTTTATAACAGTTGAATTACGTATTTTTTCAACATTCTCCGCCTTTGCCTTGTAAGCATAGAAGCCTATCGAAACCGCAACGGGAGCGCCTATATATGAAAAAAGACCGCATAGAGCGGTCGCTATATAGGAGCTGTTATCTGTTGAGAGATGAAGGATTATATCCATGCCGAATATTAATCCTGCGAAATACGTAACCATGACAAGGCAGAGAACGAGTTTGGAAAATTCAAATTTCTTTTTCATAAAATCACCAAATAAAAAAAGAACCGAGCGCATTAAGCGTCTATATTCTTCTTGATTTCCTTCGCCTCCACCTCCGAAATATATCCCGCATTGACAAACGTTTCCAAATCCGCGTCTGAATAAATCCCCATGCGGTAATACATTTTTATAAGTGTCTTACTCATTTCACACACCCGCCTTTATTTTCGCTATTTCCAGCATAAGCATAGCGTTGATCTGCTCCTGCGTCGGAGCGTTTTTCATCTCGTTGTACGCTTCCTCGCCCATCTCTATCGCTTTCTCGACCGCGCCCGCTCTGACTTCCTCGTTGGTGAATATCTCGCCGTCAAGCCATTCGTAACCGGTATTATCAACCGCCGTCACTTCCGCGTCGGGATATCGTTTTAGAAACTCGTCCTTTTCCGCGTCGCTTGCGGCAGTGTATACCGACGGCGTTTCGCTCCACGGATATGTGACGGTTATTTCATATCTGACAAGCTGGAGCGTCTCTCCTAAAATTCTGTATTTCATATGTATTCTCCTTACATTAGCTGAGCATTATATGCGATTTGGTGACTTTTACCGGTTGATGATGCGCTGTATAAGACATCTCCTTTTATTACGTTGCCAACCACTGTACAATATCCTGCGTTATTAACTAATTGTATTGAATAGCCGGCGTTGTTCGTGCCGCTGAACCGATTCCCGACAATTATATTTCTACTATACGCCACAACACAACAACCGCTGTCTGACACGCAGTAATTACCGGTAATCGTATTATCATCGAATACAGAAATGCAATCCTGCTCTGATGATACATAATTTCCCGTTATGGACGAGTCTCTTGCGTCGGATATAGCTCTGCTGTCACAACCCTGTATAACATTGTCGGAAATTACTATCTTGCCGTTATTGGAACATTGTATGCCGTTGCCTGTGAAGTCATGGATATAATTGTTTGTTATTATAGACCCCGTTTCAGATTTATTGGTAACTATTCCGAAGCCGTATCCGCAAATCTCGCAGCCGGTTATGGTTGGAGAATACCCTTGAATTTCTATGGCGATCGGATAGTCTGATATGGAATATGATGATTTATTGCCATTGACTTTTAAATTTTGTATAATTGCGTTACCTTTGGTTATCGAAATTAAAACAAAATTGCTTGATGTTGTCCGAATAATTACCGTACTCCATCCCATGCCTTCAAGCATCACATTCGCCTTGTTGATGTTAATATAGCTGCTGATTTTATATGTACCTTCCAGCAGTAATACTTTACCGCCGCCCGAGGGGAGTGCTGAAATTGCCGAATTAATGGTAGATTGGTCGCCCGAGCCGGAGCAAATATAATCAGCCGCCGCTTTTGACTTAGTACTGCTGTTGGACGCGGCTACCACGATAGTGGCATTGGCTCCGCGCTCGCCCTTGTCGCCTTTTGCTCCGTTTGTACCTGCCGGGCCTTGAGGCCCTGTTGCTCCTGCAGCTCCGTCCGCACCGGGGTCTCCCCTGTCGCCCTTCTCTCCTTTATCGCCTTTAGGGATCGTAAAATTTAATATTGCCGCATTAGTAGTACCGCCGTTCTTAACGCTTGCCAATGTTCCTGCTGCGCCGGTTGTAACCGTACCTATGGCAATAGTCGCCGCAGCGCCGTCTTTGCCGTTTGAACCGTTTGTGCCGTCCCTGCCCCTTGGGATTTTAAATACCAGCTCCGCTTCCGTGTCCGTTCCGTTATTGGTTACCGAAGCCGATTCACTCGACGCGACGGACTGCACCGTAACTCTCACTATCTTACCCGCCGCGCCGTCTTTACCGGGCGCACCCGCAGTATTGATTTTAACCCAATCGCCGTCATACAAATAAAGTGTATTGGGCTTTAAAAGATATATTTTATCCTGTATCGGAGCCAAAGGAAGCTCACTTACTGTAATTATGCTGTTTCCTAATTCAACCCTGCCGTCGGAGGTATCCTTATAAAAACTGCCCGTATCTTTACAGCAAACAATTTGACCGTCAATGACAGGTGTATTCCCTAATTGAGATTGCGTAATCTCTCGTAAAGATAATTTTGCCATAATGCCTCCTATTAAAATGGGCAATCCCCCAAAATAGGGGATTGCCTTGTGTATACTAATAGTTTAGGCAATAGTTGCCCATGTAAGAGCTGTCTCAACAGCTTCTACGCGTCCCTCGATGCCTGTCTTAGCTGTTTCAAGCGCTTTTACGCGCGTATCCATAGCCGTGTTAAGACCGTCTGCATAATCCTTTGCGTTCTGCTCCGCAGCATCCCATTTCTCTTTATCCTCAGCAGAGATATGCTTTGTCTTGTCCGCAATATGCTCGGTCATCGGTGCAAGCTTACCATCAACCTCTGTCTTTGTATAAGCGTCGATCTTCTCTACAAACAGACCGTTCTCGTCCTTTGTAAGAGCGTTGTTATCTGTCGTTGAAACCTTAACCTCTACCTTGACCTTCTTGTCGTCGGTTACTGTAGTGGTGGCAGTCTCCGTCGCTTCGCCTGTATAAACATCAACAAGCTTGTCTACCGGAATTTTTACAGGGTCGCCCGAAGTAAGAACAAGGTCAATTGTATTTTCCTCTTCGTTATACGAACCCGACTCAACAACCGCATCCTTACCAAGCGCGATAACAAGTTCCTGTCCGCCGAATATCGGGATTTTAATTGTTCTCGTTTCAGCCTCATATGTCGGGTTATGCGCAACGCCCGTAAGAACGGTATCGGTCGAATCGCCTTCACCCTTCTCTACCGTAAGCGTTCCCGTTTCGTTTGCGTATTTAACGTCTGTTACGAATACGCCTGTTTCGCCGTTAACCTCAGCAATCTTAGACTCTACATAGTCCTTTACCGCCTTGGTTGTAGGAACTGTCGTATTGTCTACGCTGTCTCCAATAGTCTCTGCGTAGCCTCTTGTAAGCTGCTTGAACTCCGATCCGTCATAAATATGTGCCGTATAATCAGATGTGCGCACATAGATAACGCCCTGTTCCTGACTGGTGTCGGGCAGAGAAGCCACAAGCTTTGCCGACTTTGAGTATTCTTTATCGCCCTTGAATAACTGCAACGTGTCTGTTGTGAAATATAGAGTGTTAGCGTCCTTCTTCTCTAACGCCTGATACGCCGAAAATGCACCGTACTTGAATAAAACATTACTTGCCATAATTTAAATTACCTCATCTTTCTAAAACCGTGTGTGAATTAAAATTCCTCCCATTTAAAAGAGCCTACGGAATTACCTTCCGCAGGCTCTACCACAATGTCGTCGTCCTTTGACTGCACAACATATGAACGATACTTGCCGTCCTCGCCCTTAATGGAAACGCATTGCCCGACGTAAGTATCCGAAGCCGTTTTTAGGGCTTCCTTCGCGGCTTCTGTCGAATCAAACACATGCGTGCGCAAACCGATTCTCTGCTTCTGCTTGTCCTCGGTAATGTAGATAAGCTCCAGTGTGTCTTTCGTAATGACAATATCCTTGCCGTCAAGAACACCGGAAGCAATCACGCCGTCTATGTCGTCGTAGTTGCCGTGACCGAATTTTATCAAGTTATCAGCCATATTCACCTCCTTAAAACTCCACAACCGTTATAGTGCCGTCACTGCGGTCGGTGTTGTCATACTTATCAAGGCTGACAGCATCGCCGATTTTCTTACCCTTTGCGGTAAGCTGCAGTTTATTATCCTCAAGCGAAAGATTATCCGCTTTAGAATCATATAAATTCTGATTGGCTTCATTGATTTGTTCCGCAGCCATTTGTAATGCCACAATTCTCTGGTCGAGCGATTGAAGCAATCCATCCGGAACAGCCGAAGCCCAATCCTCACAAGAGGCAATAGCGATTACCCCGCCTGTTACTTTGCGCACATACTGAATAGCCTCAGAATCAGGTGACATTTTTACGCGTGATAGCGTAAGGTCAAATTTGACGTCGCCCGCTTCTTTTGTAATCCATGTGTCCGCAGGAATACGATATTCTATAAAGTTGTCTTTGTACATAGTAGGTTGTTTCTGTAGCACAATCGAATATCGCTCTTTGCTGACAGGCAGTTCATACAGCATTGTTAGCTCAAATGTGCGCATATCCTGTTCCTTATACTCAATCGGTATTAATATACGCAGGTTATCGCACAGTTTGGAGCGCTGAACAATGCGCTCTTTGATTGTGGTTATGATTGTATTCTCATTGGTTACGAGCAGTGTGTACATTCCATCCTCCTTTCAAATACATCATAAAACATCAGCATTACCGCCGTCGATAGCAAATATGGACGCACCCGTTCTGATATCTTCAATATCTTGGTCTATTCCGTCTAAGCGTTCCATAATCTGACTGTATAACGCTACAGTAGGCTCAGTTGAACCGTCTCCTGCCAAAGAAGGCAAAATATTAAGGTATCCATTAGGGCGCGATTTCCAAACGTAATTTTCGCCCTTTTCGTTCTTACCTGAAGCAATAATCTCAAAAACAAGTTCACCTTCAAGGTACGTCGCACTGTTATCAACCAGCCACGAGAACTGGATAGTAGAATCGTTATAGATAACATTAACGGGGGAAACAAAATTTTCTCTGTTTTCAGAATTGACAAAATGAACTTGAAGAGCCATCTCCATTAAATCAATGCCGTCAGCATAACGAGGCATTTGAAAAGGGATAAATTGACTGTTTGTTTCTTGAGTTAAATTAATTTGGGATTCGTCAACCGTAACATTTCTGTCGTCGTCTATAAACGACAAGACAACATCTTCATAATTGATATACCATTTATATTTATTGCTCACTTGATACCCATGCGGTAAATCGCCCGCTTCCGTAATAGGAATAGCAAAAGGTTTTATCTTGTTGAGCTGATTAAGAATTTTATTTTTCGACTCTGTAAAAGAAGTTGCCATGGAACACCTCCTTATCTAAACAACACTTTAATATGTGTCTCGTCAAGCCGCGCAATTACTCTGTAGCCGTTGTCATTCGCAGTTGCAATTCCGCCGTCAGCCACTTTGCAATAGCCGTTTACGGCGCAAGTGCCATCGTCAATGACAACAAGCTGACCCATCATTCCGACGATACCCCACTCAGGGCGCTCCTCGCGCGGAATATATTCCTCATCGGGATTGTAATCGGGATTGATAATTGGGTCGTCGCTGTCGTATGCCTCGTGTATGAGTACACGCTCGGTCGTAATATCGTATTCGATAGTCGTTTCGCCTGTTTCCTTGTCAATGACCTCTCGTGGCGTTTTTATCTCTATATCGTTGTACTCAGCGTCATGATGAACTCTATGCGTCAGCACCTTGCCAAACACATCCGTCATCCACATATTCCGCCACGAGTCGGCGTAATTATTGCCGACAACGCCGGGTGCAGAGGAAATCGCGCCCAAGATGTAATCGTCATCGGCATTTGCTATGCGTATTTTATCGCCGTCAAGCGTTACAAACAATCCGCGTCTGTCCACATTTTCAGGATTGCCGTCGAGCCATTCAAAAAATTCCGCATAGTCCGCACCTGTTGTGTTAAACTGCCCTGTGCCGTAGACTTTGCCTTCATACGTTACGCGGAATGCGTTGGATTGAGCCGAGTACCCACCATTACCAATAATTAATGCGTCTCCGGTTGTTCCCTCACTGTTGCCATAATTTCCATCTTTAGCGTAATGCCCCATTTTAATCTGATAAGACTGTACCGTGTTGTTATTTCCTTGTAATGAGCACGCGTAATCTCCGACTATCTCGTTATTATTGCCTCCGATTGCCGTTGCATACCTACCCGAAACAACATTCCTTTGACCGCCGCCAATGAACGAATAATCACCCTTTATCGTGTTACCTGTGCCGCCACAGGCAACAGAACTAACAACATTAGTGTTATCAGTTTGTATCTTATTGCTTGTTCCTCCTATTGCCGCGCAATGATAATTCGCATTCACTTGATGTTGGTTATTATTCGTTGGCATGGTAACATCTTGAACTTCATCCAAAACAAGTGTTACTTCATCCATTCCGACATATCCTCTTGACTGAAATTCAGTGTCAAGTTTACTTGCCATCTGCGTTTGTATATTGCTTTTAACTCCGCTGAGATAACCGAGTTCAGTTGACGTTATGTTGGAAACCGCCACCTTACCGTCGCCGTTTGATATAAGCGCTTTATTGGAATCGAGATTGGCACTGACTATTGTGGACGCGGCACCGGTAATTGAAGTTCCACCGCCACTACTGCCGCCACCACTGCCTGTCGCAGATGAATCTATTTGTTTCCATGCATCCCACGACCCTGCCTTATACTCACGCGAATACCAATTATTCTGATTGGTAAGGATTTGTGTCCTATGAGATATAGCTGAGTGTATAACTACCATTCCAAAATGTTGCACTCCGCTCGGAGTGTTCGTGCATAACTTTCCACCTTCTCCGCCATTATAATAACATCCGGGTTCCTGAACGGTGTCCAAGTCTGTGTTGTTTATTTCTTGCCATTCAACGCTACCACCACCGCCGCTGCCCGATGCACCATCTTTGCCTCTGGGAATGGTAAATTTCAATTTCGCGGCGTTAAGGGTGCCAATGTTTTCAACTTTAGCCGATGTACCGGGTTCACCTGTAATTGTTTCAGCCACCTCTATCGTAGCGGCTTTGCCGTCAGCCCCCGGAGGCCCCGGAGTTCCCGGCGAATCATCGCCGGAACTAAACCCTGTGTCATTCTCCAATTCCGACAATTTGGTAGGCACAGAAATATTCACCTTGCGACTGGAGTCAATAGGTAAGTCCTGTCCGTTTTTCTGTACACCAACAATAGCATTCCGTTCTGCATTAGTAGGAGCGTGCGGGGACAAGCTGTGCTGATATGCACTATTCCCGTAATCTCCCCTAAATGCCGACGATGACGATGTGCCTAACCCAAGTTTTGCGTATGACGGAAGCTGAAATGACGGTATCTGTCCGTTGCTGTCCAAATCAGCCACACCGTTTGCACGTCCTTTTTCCTCTACAGGAATTGCTCCGACCTCAACCGCCGTATATGAGGGCTTTGTTCCTGCCTTTGCCCAATCGCTCACATCGGACGCGGGCAAACTTTTGGGGAAATCGGTTATATCGCCTTTGGTGTGCTTGTGTCCTTTATCGGATTTGGTCTTGACCTCATCGGCAAGTTTCTTTAGGGTGTCAAACTCTGATTCAACTCCGCCCAATATCTTGTCGTACGAAATTTGTATCAGCTGATTGACTTCGACAGGAGTTAAGGCAGCATAAGGCAAATCCGCAAAAATATCGTCGCCATTGCCGATTTTCATTTTCGCCGTTTCAGAATCAATGAACTCAATTCCGACTTCGCCTTTTAACAGAACCTTATCGGAATCCGCCCATTTAGCCGAAGTGTCGTTACAAATCAATATGTGGGTTTTCATTATACTTTGAGCCATTTCATTCCTCCTTTATAAAAAAAAGAGCGCCTCATCAGGCAGCCTCATCAATCAGTCCCGTTAATTCCTTATACTGTTCTTGCGTAATTCTGTTTGCCAGCAGGAACACGTCGAGTTTATCCTTTAAATCATCAACGTCATATTCGCCGCGTTTAATAATTGCTTTACAATAATTGTAAGTCATAATACCCTCCATTTTATATTCCCAATTCCAGTTTCGATATTCGATAATCCAAATCACACTGATAGTTTAATTGGCAACTTGGCAAGGAAGTTTCATATTCTTCTTTGCTGTTATATTTTACCATTTCCTGCGCCAATAACAAAGGATCTGCCGATTGAGATACGTCCGCACCATCGACCCACGCGTAATCGGAAATATCTATATCTTCATGGCTGATTAATTCATATTTTTTGTGCTTGGGAATTAATTGCTCAGACCATTCTTTCCACCATGAATCTGTTAAATAATGCGTGTGATTAATAAATTCATTCGGATAATGTTCTTCCTGAATAATCACCTTATGTTTAACCAATGCAATTTTCCCGTTTTCTATTTTAAAAATACTCATATAACGCGTCTCCTTTTTGTTTTATCGGGTACCGCTTAATACAGCTTTATCACTGTCGGCAGGTGTGAAGTTTGTATATTTGCACCCTATAAGAGTTACATGTGCAGACACCTCACTGTTGCTTAAATTAACAATTCGACATAAAGACATGATCGAACCGCCCAACGACTCAGAAGTACCATCTGCCGATGTTTTGCTTTTTTCGTTTAAAAGTATAAAGCAATTATTTAACATACAACCGGTGCCGCCAATAACTCCACAATCATAACTATCTTTATTACTGGGTAAATACACATTACTATTGGATATTTGAGAATTAACTCGTGAAAAATGAATTCTGCCATTAGTTCCATCTAAAGAAATTTCACAATTAACCGCTTCCGCACTTTGGCTTGAGACAGAGCTATCTAAATAAACAACTGCATAACATTGAGTGTCGGAACTATCGGCGCTCAATTCTATTCGAGAATTAATGGCTCTAAAACTACGCAATTTAACAAATGCCGCGTTTATATCGCCATCATCATTCGCATGAGTACCGGTTGCTACCATTGTTAGATTAACATTATCTAAAATAACATTATCATCCGACCAGCCTTTGTATAAATGTTTGGAAATTTTCTTTGCATTGATAGCCATATCACGGAAAACAATTTGTCTGCCCTTGTAGTCAATCGGTCGGCTGGTTTGGTCTTTAGTATAATCCGCTAAAGCATCACTAACATTCAAAACGGTATTCATTCCCGTACCCTCAAATATTATATTTTGAGCGTCTCGACCGGTATTAAGAGCAGCGGATATACTGTAGTTTCCCTCAAGCAGCACTATTTTCCCGCCATATCGCGGCAATGCGTCAATAGCGCTTTGAATCTGCGTTTGGTCGTTGTTTCCGCTACATAAGAAATCCGCGCCTTGACGTCCCTTTTCACTGGTGTCTTGCGCAGCCACCACTACGGTTGCTGTTCGTGCGCCGCTGGCGCCTGCGGGACTTTCTTCCTCAGTTGTTCCAGCATATGTTTTTATAGCAGAGCGCACAAACTCGGTTGTTGCTATCTGCGTGGAGTTATTTGCTGTAGCGGGCGTAGGTGCGGTCGGAGTGCCCGTAAACTGCGGCGAGTTGATTGGCGCCCATTGACTACGATCGACACTGCCCGTCAGGTTGCCTATATACGTCCAGTCTCCGGTGCCATTCAAAGTATAATAAATACCATATGTATTACTGTTTAAATAAAAATCACCTTTTTGCGCAATAATACTTGTTTGCTGCGATGTATATTCAGTATGTGTCAATGCGGTACCATAATGCCATCTGCCCGTGATTAAATCACCATTAAATTCATACACCTCAATTTCGCCATTATGCCCGTCTAATCCGGATACAGGGTCGTCGGTAACGCGGCATAAATATGTGCCGCCTAATTTTAAATGACCAGCACCTCGGAGTATGTAGTTTTTTTCATCGTCATATGGCAATACCACATAATCATAATTGTTATCAAATGTTTCCTCGGGATATAAATCGTCACACTGTACATAAAAAAACGGATTTAAGTCGTTTTCACTTACAGGCACACGGAAGTATGCAGCATTCCATAAAAACGATGATAATTTGTAATGCGGAGCTGACAAAATATGCGATAATAAATTATAAAATTCAGTTTGACCAAGTTTTCTGTTAATATCATTTATAACACTGCTTGACAGCTTAATGCTTGAAACCGCACCATTTGCAATAGCTCCCTCTGTTACCGCACTTCCGGCAAGCTTTGTAGAGGTTACAGCCCCATTGGCAAGCTTATCGGATGTTATTGAACCATCCGGGTGGTCAATCGGGCTTGCGCTGGCATGTGATGTCATTTCACCTCGAAGCTGACTATCGGCGTTTATTCTTGCCCCTGTTTCGCTATGTAAATCTTGGGCAAACTGGTTGTCTTGGTTTTCCCTAATCCAAGCCTCATCTTCAATGGCTTTTTTATTTGTTTTTATATCATCGCCTATTTTACCAAGCAAGCCTAAAAGCTCTTGTCCAACACTTTCGTCGATACCGTCGCCGTCATCAATCTGTTGTAAAAGTTCAAGCAGTTCCCGAAGCTCGGAAGTACTGAGAATTTCCAATGCGTCCAATATTGCTTGTATTTGTTCGCCAGTCTGTTTAAGTGTATAGCCTTCCTTTTTTACATTTGTGTTTGCCATGTGCCACCTCCTTTTACCAAATATGATAATCGATTTTGAATGTGCTGCCGCTCCTCGACCTCTCATAAGAAGCTGCGTTCACAATAGTAAACGTGATCTGCTGAGTAGCACTATTGTAACTGACTGTGTTTTCATCAATATATTGTTCACGCTTATGTCCATAATATGTTCCGGCAGGAGCAATCGTTCCCCGCAAACAGTTAGAAGGTATAACATAATGAAAACCATTATTCTCGTCCCACCATACGAATATTTGTGCTTGGGGAGCGGTCAGAGTGTCGTCGGTGTCAGATCTATCAGCATACGTTGGATTCGTAGCAACAATGTCAATAATTCCATAATGCTTGCCTGTGCCTGAGACCCCGACTGTCGCCGAGCATCTTTCACTTCCGTTGGGTATGTTTGACGCCGTAGATTCAACAGTTGTACTACCATGCGATCCACGCAACATATCAGCCACATATCCTTTAACGAAATTTTCAATAGCGGTACGGAATTGTCCTTGCGTGATAACATTAGATACGTCTATTTTATCTGTCATTCGTACCTCCTTTATTTATTTCCTTTAATACTTTGTAATTTTTCATTGATATAATCCTTATAAAATCCGTCATTCCTGTTCCCAAAGGTCAGACCGATATAATTACCGCTTTGCGAATGGTACATACGCACCACGTCCCCAACATAAAGCTTTACGCCCGTATGATTTGGCACCGACGTATATGTTTCGCCCGTCACCATATCACGCAAATCTGCGCACGGATAATCGCTGTTGGCACCGGACACATCATTAAATGCACGCGTGACCTGTACATCGTCAAACTGCTCTATGTTTGATTTTTTCAAAATCGCGTCAACCTCACTGTTTATAATAGTTCTAATCATATTTGTAAACGCAATTATCGTTTCCTCTTTATAATCAATTTTCAAATTGTCCATTAGAACACCACCTCGTTTATATTAGTCATGTTCAATGACGTATTCGCATCGCCGCCGATGGTCATGGATATAGAATCGATAACATAATTCTCGTCATATATCCCAAGACTTGGGTAACTAACAATAACCGACTGATTTACGTCCAGCATGGGTAAATAGGTACAACTCATATTCAATGTCTTAGTGCCGCGCGAACGCTTCACCAGCTCGTACATACCACGTTCCATGCACAATTCATCGGAGTACAATTTACTGTCATTTATAACCTCCGCAGCTTCGCCGTTGTATTGGATACAATAATCGGATTTTAAATTCTGATTGACCGCTGTGGCGCTGAACTGATAGCCGTTAACAATAGCTCCCTTTACAATAATCTTATTTCGCACCTGCCCCGTATTATATGTGATACCGGCAGACAAAATATCTCTGTCTCCTTCGGTCAATCTGTATACAACAGGAAAATTAGACGAGATAAATTCGTTTATGTTGGACTTGACCGTTAAATTACCGTATTCATCGTAGTACACGTCGGACGATATCGTATCTCCCATTTCAATGAACAAATCTCCTATGGTGCCACCGGCGTCTTGCCTGATTGTGTAATAGGTATTTGTATATAAATGCTGCGAATTGAAAATCACAGGCTTTAAATCATAAGGGACTCCGTTTCCTCTGTCAGAGGAAAGCAAGGTATTAAACGATTGGTACATCGGCACTCCGACAGGGATTATAGTTTTCAATCTCGTTTTCCCATAAACGCTCCCGTCTAATAACCCAAATTTATCACACAACGATAAGGATATAGTTTGGTTAGAACTCTCTCGTGCCGCTGACGGGTCTTTCAATAAAAAAATGCCTTGCTGTTTCCAGTAAAGCGTACCGTCAACCAATAATCCTGTGTCCAGCCTGAATTTGCTTCCAGTCCATATTAGTCCCGAAAGAGGCTTGGGACACCATTTCCCATCTTTATTTACTAACGTCGCGCTCATTGTACGGCGCTGTCCTGATTGGTATTGAATGTTAAGCGTACCCGACACCAAATCCTCACTTGCGTCCAAACGGATTTGCTCGTTTTCGTAGAGGAGGTATAATCGGAATACAGGTATGACAATATCTCCCTTTAGCACTTCAATCAATCGGTCAAATCCAATTTTATTAAAGGAATTTAAAGAAACTTGCTCATAAACAGGCGATATATGGACGTTCCTAACGTTGTCTACTATGTACCCGTCTCGATATATATTCATTCAACAGCCTCCCTGCGCGGCACACCAAGCCATGCGTTCGTACCTGTGTTATCGCGATTCTTTCCGTTTTCTTTCAGTAATGCTGTGCGTACTTCTGCCAAATACATATAATAAATCGGATTGAAGGGGATAGCCCTGCCTAAAACATCCGAAGCATCTATTGAATTGGTTTGCATAAACGTAAACGATACCGCAGCTTCATGGTTATATGTGTCCTGATATACAAACTGCGGATTAGTGTCTATATCACCAATGGAAACAATCCCGCGAAGATCAACCAGCATCTTAGGGGTACTGCTTGCGGCGAAACGCTCCCAATCAATAATGTAATCGTAGGTGTCGGTATATTCGCCGGTCGAGCAATCGACTTTACCCAGCAATCCTGAAATCGGCACCGATCTTTGAGCGCGATTACCCGCCGTCTCTTTGCCGCTTATATGTTGAGTTTGATGAAATGTTTTATCCGTATTAAGCGTGTAGCCGTTATTTTCCGTATTATATCTTATCAGCCACACGTTATCTTCGTCTATCTCATACAAATTATCACTCGTTTCCTTTAAGCCTATCACAGATATTGTGCCTGTGTGTAATTGTATTGTATCGGACAATATCGGAACAATAGCTTCCATATCGACAGTCAGCCCGTTAATATCTATAGGATTGTGGCATATTGCATGAATATGATATTGATAATCGCACAAATCGCCTACGGTAAAATCTTCAATAATGCGCTGTGCGGAGTTATCAGTGACACAAACCTTGTGCAGCGTTGGTTTTTCTCCCATAGTTTTATACACGGCAAATCGCTTGATGTAACCAAAATCACCGCCGAAATCACTGCCGCTAAGATGTTGGTTGAAATTAGCCAGCAATTTGGTTTCCTTGCCCCATTCATAGTCACCGCACTTGGTGTTGTAAATCGTATTCTTAATCGTTGCCACCATGTTGTCTGTGTTATTATTGACACCGGCGAGGTTATAGGTAGCTCCGCCATAAAGTTTTAATACTGCCATTTGGTTAATCCCGCCTCCTCCCATATACCGTTACGTTTAGCTATGTTCTTAAAAGACGCGGTATTGGCTGTCAAATCAACAATGATAGCCCAGCCGTATTCACTCATAGCAGTTTCGGGATGGTAATAATTGCTCTCCCTGTACTCCAGTTCATCATAATAAAGGAAAGGAACATCAATATTAATAATGCGCCTTTGAGATAGTGGATCGGTGCCGCCTTCGCGCATAGCTATAGTAACAGCGGACGTTCTCAAATCTCGTGTGCTATTTTCGGCAAGCCAAGAAGCGTAGGGCGAAAAATATAATTTCTGATGAGTGACGTTACCGTTATTGGTATACGCCAATGTAAAACATACGCCGTCAAATGACCCTGTAATATGATTGCCGTCATCATCTTCCGCTTCAAATACGGTTCCGTTATAAACGTCGTCCACGCTCAAAATAAAATAAAACAATCCATTCTTGATTGATAAATCACCCTCACCGTCAAGCTGATTATATGTAAGACAATTCCCTAAGTCAACATGACAAGCATTTTGCGGATACCATGTATCGGTCGCAGGTTCACCATTTCTTGGATTGAGCGCCACATATTGGTGCTGCCCTGAAAGTTCCTCATGCGCGGGGATTGACACAAGTCCGCGAAAATCCATTATAACGGAATTATGAGGCATGTACAATTCGGGCTTGAATTGCATAGGATAGATTGACGCAAGATACACCGCCGAGATATACAATATTTTACCCGTCGTAACATTGTCTGTGTCGGTTACATGTAGCGTAAGCCGATAGTCACTGCCGCCTATAATATTATCATACATATATTCAACAGTGGGGGAGTATATGTTATTGGTGGCATCAACCACCCTGTATACGGGATGTTCCTCGTTCTCATCCACAGATACAAGTTCCTCTAATAGAAAATTGTAATAATTTACCGTTGCTCCGTCATTTTGGTAATATCGCCCTTTAATATGTAAATTACTGTATTCTAACACCAAAGTGTCTTTTTCGATATCACGAAGAAGTTCCGACCCATTTACATTAAAGCACTCCGACAATGTGATTTGCGGAGGCGTACTCGCTTCAAAATAATACAAATCCGTATCAATATAATTGCAATAGATTGTATACGGCTCGCCTTGCGTAATCGTAAAATTAGCGTCAACCTTTGCGTATCCGTACAACGGCGTATCATAGGACATGTCCTTGTCTTTGAAATACCCTTCTTCAGAAGACGGGTCATAAAACGTATACGCCTCAATCCTGCTTATACCGTTATTGGTTTTAATGAAATATTCCGCATTATTATCATACCTCGACCAAAACTGCGGGTATATTCCATATGGAAGCGCTTCCGGAAAATAAATATTGGTATGCGGGCGTATTTTCAAAATATATTGTGAACTTACTTCTTTAACGGCTTCAATAGTTCCGTAGCCGATCCATGAAACAGCGCGGTCTTCGTATATACGCATTTGCCATGTATAACTTCGTCCCGATTGTATATATAATTTTTTAAGCGGATTTTCAATATCCTCGCTTGACATTCGCCGATTGTTACTTTGCTGTATGGCATACGAAGCATTTTCTCCTCGGTAGCTATATTCAATATCTACGCCATAGTCACGGTTAATAATCGTCGGAGTTAACGGCGGTGAATCAAAATAATACTCATATCCGCCATCGCCTATCATAAGCCGCGTTTTCGCCACTTTACTGCTGCTGAGCAGTGTGCAGCCAAAAGAAATACCGCTCTTGTTTAAATCATCGGGATTAACCTTTTCTCTGCATGGCGTAGCGGCTGTAGGTTTGTAGAGCATATACTTCTTCACCTCCTATTCTCATATTTAAAAACATTTGAGCTTATTATAAAGGCAGGGCTGCCTAAAAGACAGCCCATACCATTATGCATATGTATTCTTAATAGTTGGATACGTCGTACCTGTACGCGTTGTCAGTTGCTGAATAAAATCATCGGCATTTTCAACTGCTTCAGTTAGAATAATATCGCCTGTAAACGTCAAATTGGTTGATGGCGTATTATTCACCGTCTGAACACTCGGCACGTTCTGCAATGCGCTGTTATTAAGTAATTGTTGCTGTTTATACATATTACTGCTCAGATACGCACTTGTGTCAAACATAGCGTTTGATA
Source organism: uncultured Monoglobus sp. (assembly GCA_947630505.1). Lineage (GTDB taxonomy): Bacteria > Bacillota > Clostridia > Monoglobales > Monoglobaceae > Monoglobus. The sequence continues at coordinate 19,660 of CANRHV010000022.1, forward strand.
CATCGGGTATGAAATTCGTCGGCACTATAACATACCGTCCCGAAGTAACCCCTTCACAGAAATCCAACTGCCCATCACTAAGTCCTTCAGGGTTATCCGCATACCGCTTCATCAAATCCTGTACATACTGATTTACTCCGCTGTATTGCTCATACCCTGCATTATTCGGGTCAACGCTTGCCTTGAGATTGTGCTGTGTCTTGGAGCGCTCAATATACACCTGCGCATTATCCGCTTCAATAATACCGTTCTCAACGCCCTCGTGTAAGGTATTAACTCCTTGCGAGTGATCTTCCGTAAGGCTTATGCTCGGCGATATATCGCTCATATCCGTATGCGCTAACGATTTATCCGTATCGCTGTTATGCTGTACAAGATAATACGGGTCTTCATACTTGATTGCATTAAGCCGCGCCGTCCAATACTTTATCGGCTCAAGGAAATCGGCAAACGCTAACTGCTCCTCCTCGGTCATACGCCCGTACATATCTATGCGGTTTCGTATAGCCGCTGCTTCCTCAGCCACCATATCATTATCACGCTGCATATCGCGTATGGTCTGATTCTCGCGGTTAGTCTGTTTGCTGTTTGCAAGTGTCAGCTCGGCTTCCGACTTTTCAAGAGCCAACTGGTGTAACGCCTCGGGATCTGCCACATTGAAAACACGATTGCCTACGATAATCTGTGTATCGCGTTCCTTAGCGCGGTTCTCATACTCCGACTGCTTTTTGGCAACTGCAAGCGTCTCCTGCGCGATACCTAAACGCTCATTGAGCGCGTCAAGCTGTCGGTTGTATTCCTCCGTAAGCTGTTCTTCCGAATACCAATCCTTTTCATCTATATTGGCAAGGTCGCGCTGATAATTCTTAAACAGAGTGTCCATTTCAGACTGAATATCCCGTATCGCCTTGCTCTCGGCGGCATAGTCGTCCTCATTGAACAACAGCTTACGCGTATCGGGGTCGAGCCACTTATCAAGCTCCTTATTCGCCCTCAGTTCCTTGTCAATATCCATTTGCGCCTGACGCAGGGATTGTGTCATCTGATACGCCTTGTCCTGCGCGTCAATAAGCGCCTGCGTTTTTTTTACGCGGAATTCAAGTATTTCGGCGCTGCGCTCATTAAATTCGTTCCATTCCTGAAGCTTTTCGGTTTTAAGCTGATTAGCCACATCGCTCGCCGCATATGCCGCTTCCTTTTCAGCGTCTGCCGCTTCAAGGAATGTCTGAACCTCCGCCTGCTGTATCTCGGCGGCGTTCTTGAAACGCTGAACCATTTCACCGTCTTCGCCATAACGCGCGGCAAGCATTTTTAGATTATCATAATACAGATGGTTGAACTCTCCGTTAGCGTCAAAAATTTCATCCATAGGGATATTGGCATACACATCGGCATAATCAGGGTCGTTGCGAAGCTTTTCCGCATTTTGATGTGCAGTATTCGCCCTTGCACGATATTCATCCATCTTTTGTGCATATGCTTCCTGCTTTTGTTGCAACAATACCGAGCGTTCCACGGAATCAGATGTATGTTCCAGTTCGCCGTCAATATTTTCAATTCGCTGTTCAATAAACGATAAATTACTTGCATGCTCCAAGTCATCACGGTTAAACTCATCCATACGTATTTGCTTATCTCGTTCCATAATGGATGCGAAATCATCGTTGACTTGCTCAATGTTATCATCTATCTGCTGAATAAGTTCAATAGCCCTGCTCTGTTCATCAGCCGTAGCCGCTGATTTATACAGTTCATACGCCGAATTGCGCAATTCGGTCAATACAGACATATTGTTTTTGGCGTTATCAACGTCCAAATCGATTTGTTTTTGCAAATGACCGTCTACTATATTGGTAGCACGCTTACTTAGTTCTGCATACTTCTCAAGACCGGGGTCTTCGGCAGCGCCGCCCTTACGCCATTCGTCAAGGTCACTTGTAAATGTCTTTGCTTGCTCGTTAAATCCCGCAAGCTCCTCTTGCCACTTGTCAATGTAATCAGAGTTATATGTATCAAGCTTATCTGAAGCCTTTTCAACTGCGCTTTCAAATTCTTCAAAATGAGCTTCAAACCGAAGAATTTGTTCAACTTGGTCAAGAGAGATCTTTTCGTCCTCCGCAAGTCCATCAATACCTTTGGAGATAAGCCTTAGCTGTTCGTCCCAGTACATCTCAGTGTTTAAAGTAACACCATCCTCCAAATGGTCATTGATATTTTTAAGATATGCCGCGCATTCTTCTGCGGTAATAGCGTTCTCATCATCGTTATCGGACAAGCTTAAGGTACCCTCTTCGTAGAACTTAAGCGATTTATTGAGCCGTGCCGTGTCCCTTTCGCCGACAATATCAACCTTGCCCGTATCAATTAAGGTGGGGGAATCAATTAAGGATATTTTCTTTGTACGCTTATCAATCATAAGCTCAGGCTTGTTGTTTTCACCTGCTACTTCAAGCGGCTTTGTTCCATTCGCGTGTTTGGTGAACGGAGTACTGAAATCATATTTACCACGCACATTACCGAGCGACTTATACTCTGCCACACGCGGTATAACAGTATGTGTATTAGTTTTAAACGTACCCATAAATGCTTGTAGCTTTTGTTGCAATTCACGCAATTTCCGCATCAATATATTATCGGCACCGACATTTGCTCCGGCAAAAGAAGGATTGCCAAAGTAATTACCTAAGTTTATAACCTTTAATACACCGCCATCACCGGGCGGATTATCATGCCCAACCCAGTTAGTAACGAACTCAACTATTGATTGACCGTTGTCGTGCCCCCACATATTAGCGGGATTGTGATCCCAAGAAGTATAAACCTGAGACTTTTCATCGGCAAGTATACCATGTATGATACGCCCGTTTGCCATGTACACATCCACATAATCGCCTATACCGCCAAATGTTGAAGTCATGGCAAGTGCGTAACGTTCACCGACTCTGCCGTAGCCCTCGCTGTCGTAATGCTTACCCGCCTGTTGTATAAGCTGACCTTGCGGAGTGTCCATATTGGTGATTGCATCCCAGTTCATATAGGTGTAATACTTACCCAAACCATCGGGAACGTCTATGACAACACCATCGGGATAATCCTCCACCGTAGGCTGAGATTGCGTCTGTGCTTTTGAAACGGGCTTAGATTTTGACTTAGATTTGGATTGAGAGCCGAAAAGGTTGCCAAGCAACGACGAAAGCGAAGTTGTACCCTTCGCGTATGTTGCTATGGGCTTATCAATCTTTTCGGAGACCTTTTCGCCGACAATATCGTATTCCTTTTTATTAAACAAGGTAGGCTTCTTAATCAGCGACCATTCACCCGTGCGTTTGTTTATAGCCCATTCGGGTTTGTAGTTTTCACCCGCGATACCAAAATCCTGTGTACCTGTAGCGTATTGCATAATACGCCGCGCACCTACGTAATCCGATCTGCTGTCCATTGACGATATTTTTACAACATCACCGGTCTGGGGTGCCTGCATAAATTGACCGTTACCTATATATAGTCCGACATGTCCGGGCTGGGAAGTACTATGAGTGTAACCTTCAAAAAACACCAGATCTCCCGGCATCAGTCCAGACTTAGAAACAGGCGTTCCGTTATTGATTTGGTCAAAAGTAGACCAACCAATGTCATACCCTAAATCAGCATATACTTGATGTACAAAACCGGAACAGTCCAATCCGCCATCTGCTGAGATTGATTTACCGCCCCACACATATGGTACACCCAAATATTGACTGGCTACAGATACAACATCATTGCCTCCTACTCCTGTGCCTTGAAAGCACCCGCTTCCGCCGCTAATTCCCTGCGGAACATTTTGCCCAACATCAGACAAAGACGTATTAATAGCAAAATTCAAGTCAACGGTGCTGTTGCCAAAGGTTTCATTAATAACATTAAGAATTTCCTGAATCTTATTCGCAATAAGCGTTTGCAGATTATCCCATGATTGTGTACTGATACTTGGCGCCTCAATCTGTATTTTATGGATAGCATCTGCGCCATTCTTACTTATAGTAATACAGTCGTTCATCCACCGCTGTATGTTTGTCGCCAACGCTTTCCATGATGACAACAATAACTGTAATGCCTGCAACGGATTATTCTTAACAAAGTCGTCCCATACCTTTACTCCGTCTATACCCATAGAGGTAAGTAACGTCTGCACTGTAGGGCTGAGTAAATCCCACGAGCTTGCGCCGTTGCCGCGTAACAGCTCTAATGCCTTAAGCAAATTATCAGGTTGCTGAACCCACTCATTCCATGTAGATGCGGTCGCGCCCATTTCTTCGAGAACAGCCTGCACCTGCTCGGGTAACATATTCCAATTAGAATTTGACAGTATGAGCGAATACAGATTATTTTCAGGGTCGTTTATTATGCTGTCTAAGCCTTTATTTACCTCCGCTTGGATTTTATCATAAAACTCGGGGTCAGACATATTACTATAGAATTCAGACTTAACACCTTCTAATGAAATATCGTTTTTAACAGACTCAAACGCCTTATTGATTTCATCTACGGTATCCTTCGCGAATTCCTCCGCAAGCTGTTTACCGCCAGAAGCCTGTACAGAACGCCCGCCTCTGTTAACCAGCTTGACCGAGCCATCGGCATACCGCTCAATCTTATCTCCGTCCTTAATGCCTGTACGCGCCAATATATCAGCCGTGTCCCGCGCATTAAGTATTTGCGTGCCTTTAGGAACATTCGCAAGGGTAGGGGAGCCGTCACCGATAAGACGGAACGTGCCATCGGGTAGTATTATAGCTTCCTGCCCCTTAAGCGACCCTTTACCCTCGTTCACATAGACATTTCCCGAAGCAACACCGCCTGTTGCTTTGCGGTTTAAATCCCAAACATTAGTATCAATCGGTGATTTGGCTGCAACGGGGCCTTTACCCGAATTGAACGCCTCTAACTGGTCAGCGGTAAGCCGTACCTTAAGCGGATTCTTATCAAGCTTATCCTGCTCATTACTTATATCGCTCTCCAGCTTACCGAAATCTACAGGGTCAACCGTGCTCTCAACATGTACGCCACCGTTGTCCTCGTTAAAGTTCTTGACCTTTGTGTCAAGCTCATCGAGTTCTTCATGCGCTTCTGCAATCTGTTTATCAATATCCGCAAGCTTTTCAGACAAATCATCCTGAGCCTCTGCAATTTGCTCATTAAGCTCTATCTGTTTCTTATCAATATCCGCAAGCTTTTCATCAAGGTCTGTTTTCGCGTCAACAAGCTCTTGATTTAAGTCCTCACGCTGTTTTGCAAAATCTGTAATATCCTCGTCACGCTGAGCTTCCAAAGCCTTTTTGCGTATCTCCGCAATAGCGTCACGGTACCTCTGTTCCTCGGCGATAAGCTTGTTGTTCTCTTCGCGCTGCTTTTCAAGAGCGTCCTTAGTAACTTTCGGCGTAAGCGTCTGCGACCACAAGCCACCGCTTAACGCACCATTCTCCACAATGTCAAACGCTTTATTAAGCACATTGACCGACGCGCTTGACTGCTCCGCAGCGGAATCGGCAAGGAACCCTATAGCCTCCGCACGGGCATTGAACATCTCATCTCGGATTTCTCTTTGCTGTTTGATAGCCTCAAAGTAGTCGTCAGCGATGCTCTCCATCTGCTCCGCTATCATGTCGTATTCTTCCGCAGTCTGCGGGTCAATCGACATCAAGCGTTCCAATTCGGAGCGCAGAGCCAAACCTTGCTCCGTGGTTACAGAGAATTGATTACGAAGATTATCAAACCTTGCCGAGAAATCGTTCTCATACGTCAAGTCAGCGAGGTCATTAAATTCATCGAGCAGACTATTGAACCGTTCCAGCGCTTGTGATGCACTGTCGATTCCAAACTGAAGCTCACTTGCGTGTTCCTCTTTAGCGAGGTCGTCAAGTTTTTCGTTGGTTTCCTCTATCTTATCAGCGTAATCCTCATACGCCTCTGCACGGTCTTTTTCAAGGTCGGATAACTGTTCATGAATATCCTCAATCTTATCGGCATAATCCTTCTCAGCATCCGCACGGTCTTTTTGCAGGTCAGCAATTTTATCATTGAGGTCTTTCTGCTTTTTAAGACGGTCTTTCTCTGCTTTTTCAGCGGCTTCAGAATCCTCATAACTTGACATCGCACCGCTGAAATCAAACTCCATGCCGTTAACCACAGATGTAATAGAATCTGCCATTTTCTTATATTTATTAACAATGGCATCTACCTCATCTTGTGTAACAGAAGGGTTATTCGCAGCGTTCTTCGCAGCGTTCAACATAGCCGCTTCGGTATTTAAATTTAAAGCCTTAGTTTCGGCATCAATGTCAATAACAGCATCTGATTTCTTACCCGCCGATGTTTTAGAGGCTTCACCCGCCTTTTCTTCAGCAAGAGCATTAAGCTCCGCTATTGCGCTACCATATATATTGGCCTTCGCTTCTTCAAGCTGTGCATTTACGAGGTCTTTCATAGCCTGCTCATTGATAGCAAGCTGACCGTTCTCATCAACAAGCATAGCAAGATATTTCGGCTCTAATGATAATAATGCCTGTACCGTGTCAAGAGAATACGCGCCGTACTTGTTGTATTCGTCTCTTGCGCTTGCCAACGTGGAATAAGCAGACTGAATATCATCGAGGTTTTTGTTGATAGCGTCCATAGCCGCTATCTGCTCAAGTTCCTGCTTGTACTTTTGAACGCCTTTAACAAGCTCATCCCACGTTATTTCCTGCCCTTCGGGAATTTCGGCGACTACTTTAGCGGCATAGACCAAATCGTCAATACGTAAATGTGTTACCTTATCATCAAACTCGTCTTGCAGTTTTTCTTGAACTTGCTCAACCAGTGTATCTACTCGCGTAGAACCATCTTCCATAAATTCAAAGCCTAATGAAAGTTTGATTTTATAGACAGCATCCTCGTCTAACCCGAATTGCTCTTGTAATTGAGTAAGTAGTCTATCAACATAGTCCTCATAATCGGCAGCCGAAAACTCTTCCTTATCAATAGAGAACAGCTCGTTAATCTGTTCTCTTGCGCTCTTTAGTTCATCGCTGGTTGCCAATTCCTCAGCAAAACGCTCAATCGCCCTTGCTTTTTCAGCTATTTCATCTTGTGATAAAAAGTTCCCGTCAGCGTCAAGGATAGAGCCTGTAGCCCGAATATATTCTTTGACAAAATTCTTTTGGGCGTCTGTGAGGGTATCGTAGTCAGCGGCTCTTTGCGCATATGCCATGAATTGGTCGTCCATGCCATGCGACAAGTCATCCAAATCCTTTATAGAGTCGTATGTGTTCTTTAACCAATTGATTACTTGGTCAGCGCCATCCGTATCCATACCTAAATACGTTCCGTAATCCGTTACGAAATCATTGGTCAGCAGCTTATGTATCTCATCATAATTATTGATGATTGCATTTTTGTTTCTTTCAAGAAACTCTGTCCAACTCTCACCGTATTCTCTTTGCCTGCCTGTTATCTCTGCAAAAACCAAATCCAACTGGTCGGATATACTGTTGGATGTATTAAGCTGTCCATTATTCATGGTAAGGCTGGCATATGTACCCATAGCCCCCTTAAGGACATTGTTAGATTCCACCTTCGACCTTTGCTCGTTATACTGAGCCTTAGCCCCTTTATACAGAGTTTCGGTATTCTCATCGGAAGTAATCTCACGAAGTTTTTGCTTCTGCTCCTCTTTCATAAGGGCGATAGACTGTTCTATTAAGCCATTTTTCTTGGCGATTGCATTGCCTTCCTCATCATAACCCGCGATTAACTCCGGCGAGTATCCGAGGATTTCCGCAACGATATCCTTGTAGCGAGAATATTCGTCTGTAGACAATGATATATTGTTACCGTATTCATCTACGCCCTTAGACAGACGCTCAAACTCATCCTTTTGCTCTTGCAAGGACTTAACATTACCGCTCAGCTCCTGCGCCTGCTCACGATAAGCGTCGGTAACTTCCTTAGCTGACTGAATCAGATTTTCGTTACGGTGGATAAGGTAGTCAATACCTTTGATTACACCTTGTATAGCAAGAGACACAACAGTCGCAAGAGCCATGTTTAAAGCCATACTTGCGGCTTTTGCACCAAGCATTGCAATCTTTGACTGCTCTTGCGCAACAGTAAAATCTTCCACAGCCGCCTTGTTCTTTGCAATCAATACAGCGTGTTGTCTCGCTTCCTTGGACGCGCCAGTCATTGTATTTTTATATGCTTGAGTATATGAGACACCTTTCTGTAATTCGCTGTTAAATGATTTTAGGGCATTTACGTCGGAATTTCCCCAAAGAGTTTCTCGTAGGCTAATGCCATGTGATTTATTAATCGCTATTTCGTCAAATGAATGTCCCAATATCCCCAATTGTTTATTGAGACCCTTGGCATCGGATTCTATCGTTTTAAATATCGAACATTGATAGAAGGAATTCTTTATTTCCTGCCTCTGTAAATGATTGTGAAACATTTACAAAAACAACGATTGACACTAACAGGTCTTTATGATACAATTGTAGCGAAGAGGGGAGAGATATACGATGAAACCTAATAGCATTATTTATGGCTACGGAGAAGGCGAAAGCATACAGAGAGATTATGGCGGATTATATATTAAAGTTGGGTATGCCGCGAAACGAGATTTGACTCTTACCCAAAACGCAAAATATGGAGTAAAAAACTATACAATTATTACCGACACGGGGACAGCCAAAACCGTCCAAATAGAATGGTATGATGGTAAGGTAAGCCACGCAAAAATGACAAACGACTATTTCAATATATTTATCACACCACAGCGAACAGTTGTTTCAACTAAACCTAAATATCCTACTGTAGAATGCCCATACTGTCATAGTACAGACACTACTAAAATAACAACCGCCTCGAAAGCAGTACATACAGCCCTCTTTGGCATATTCAGCATGAGTCGTAACAGCAAGGAATGGCATTGTAACAAATGTGATAGTGATTTTTGATTATTTGTCGGCACGACAATTTATAATTACCTTAAGAGGTGATAACATTGAATAAAATCTGCCCTAATTGCAACCACAATTTTTCTATGGAATTTGATACATGTGTTTATTGTGGAACGCCATTAATAGAACAAGAAAAACTGAACGAAGCAGATGATTCTTCGACCAAAAACATATCTGCTATGACAGACCAAGAAATCTTGGATACATATAAAGATTATAAAGAACGACTAATACAACAAGGGGTTGTCAAAAATGACGCCGATTTTATAAGAGGGATACGACAAAACAATTATGACAAACGAATACTACAAATGGGCTATGAAATAGCCAAAACCAAACATAATGAGGGTAATGTACCAAAATGTCCAACATGTGGATCAACCCATGTATATAAAATAAGCACGACCGCAAAAGCCGCCAACATTGTGTTATTTGGTGTTTTTGGAACAAAACGCTATAAGACATTTCATTGTGATAACTGCGGATACGAATGGTAGGGGAGGCATACATATGATTGAAATAGTTGTAATATTGATAATCACAGCCATCATTGCAGCTATTCAGGGAGATACAAGCGGGCTGGGGAGTATGGGCAAATGGGCACTATACATCGGCGTTGGCATAGGCGTGGCGCTAATTGTTGTAGAACCCATACTGTTTGTTCTGGTTTTGGTTGTAGGCGGTGTTGTTTTATTTGCCTATTGGGGCAACAAACAGTCCAACACCAACTCAACAACCGACAACACTAAGCAAGAATCGGCAAATACCTCTAAAGAATTGGACAATATCAAACCTAACAACATCAGTTTAAAAACAGATGGCTCGCCAATTGAACAATACATTGCACAGAATAATCAAAAAAACGTAGCTAAAGCAAAGGAAACAAATCCTACTCAAGCCAATTCACGTACTAATCTCGAAAACACACATTTAAAATCAGCATCACCTTTTCAGCAAGAATTGTCAAAAAATGCCAAAACGCCTGAACAAGCACATAACGAACAGCTTGAGAGAGAGAAAACTACAATACTACAACAAGTGCAATATGACTATGAATGTATTAAAAACCAAGTACGAGGCGAAGTCGAAACAGGTCAATATACGCAACAGCAATCATTGAGGACGATTACTGTATTTTATTTGGCATACTATTTACGACGCTATATGTCTTACAAAAGAAACCCAGATGTAAAGCCAACCCCAACATTCAGGGAAATGAATCCAATGCGCCGTATGTCTTACACATTTTATGCTTCTAATAAACCAATATATGATTTTTACTTACGCGAAATCAAAAACTTAGCACGTCGCGACAATATAAATATACAAGTTGTATTAATGGATACATTTAAGCGTAAATCATATGGCGCGTTGCCTTGTACAGTAATAGATATTGGTGTTGTGCCCGTCAGTTACTCGCTGTATCTCAAATGTACAGTCTCATTTTAATTGATAAGATATAGCACCCACAAATACAGCGCACACGACAAAACGGACATTCAATGCGAACGTCCGTTTCTTATTATGTATTATTATATACAATATTGTAAAGTATCTCTAACATGTTTACTCCCGATTTGAAATAGTTGATTACCGTTTCAATAGTGTGTGTCAAGGTTCTTTTCCCATGTGCGAAATCATTTCGAAAATCAACTAAGGCATTTACATCAGCAGCTATATGTGTGCTGGCAATTTGTGCCTTAAATGCCGCATTCCAAGCAGGGTTGATTTCTTGTAAAAATTTACCTACTTGTCCTGTAGCAGGGTTAGCGGAACTACCAATAATCATCCTCTCTAAATAGTGTTGAGCCTCATCGTTGGCATCCTGCGATAAATAATCAAACAAAATTTGTTTAAAAATTGTTTCAATCACACTACACGCACGAACAGTGGCATATGACACAAGATAACGTACATTCGAGTTGGTATGGTTTTTGTTAATCCATTTCTTCAATTCAGACAATTCTTCTAAAATATTGGTAATTGTCTCTTCATGTTCACCACTCATATTCTACCCCATAAAGACATTCACACGCCAAATTTATTCGTTTACGAATATTAACTACATCGGTTGTCCGTTCCTTAATTGACAACATAAACTCAGGATTCTTCAACAATGACACGTATTTGCCAACATTGGTATTGAGACATGAATGATACCCGTGTGTTTGCCCCACATAATCCGTTGCAACCATAACGGCATCATATATTGCCGGATTAATTTTAGTGGAGAACTTTATATCCACATCATCTCCATCATACTCAAAACTTGCATTTTTAAATGCTACAGTTTCCAATGTGCTATAAATATTTTCTATAGTCGTATTGAAAAGCTGTTGCCATTTTTTGTATTGAGTTTTAGATAACGTTCTATATTCTCCCATGTAATCATTAAGGTATTGTGCCAAATTAATTTTAGTTAATTCTCGTTCTTTTCTATTATGAAGGTCACGCATAGCAAAGAATCGCAAAATCAATTCTAAGTCAGACATTCTGGCGTCTTCTTCAGGAAGCCCCAAAATTAGTCTCCAATATGAATTTTTATTAACATCAAATAAAAGAGTGTTAAAACTCCCTTGATATACACAGTTACGAATTTCTTGTGGCTTTAAAACTCTACCTGTTGTGTTAATCCTTTCAAATATTTGATACATACCTGTATTGTTTTTGGGATGCTTTTGTTCAAAAATGATTGCATGAATTGTTGTCTGACGTATCTTTCGCTGCTCACTTGGGGTCAACTCGGCGAAAGTTTTATTCCGCCACTTTGGGTTGATTTCTTCACTTCTTGACAAACTAAAAGCCCTTTTATCTCCACTGAAAATACCATTAATATAATCATAGACAGTCATAATTCTTTGAAATCCATCTATAATTAGTAATTTCTCATCTTGGTCTTTCGCTAAAAAGATACTCGGTACAGGCAACCCTAATAAGAGCGAATCAATAAATCTGCTCGCCTCTTTTTTTGTCCACACATATTTTCTCTGTAATTCAGGTTTTAATAAATCGCCGTCATTATACATAGATATTAATTCTCTAAAAGACAAGTCTGCGCCCCAAGAAGTAATATCATACAGGTCATCATTTGAATACGCCTCTTTTTCGCCGCTTATTGAGACTAATTTAATTTCATTGCCCATTGGCAGCTCCTCCATAGTATTGCTATATCTATGACACAACTCGTCAAAAGATATTTTGTTCTTGATTTTGTTATAATTTATTATATAACAAAAACATAAAGAATTCAATACCTTATCAGAAACTTTTTCGCTATTTTTAGACAAATATATTAAATTAGACAAATATACCTTATTAACTGACATTATATATGTCTTTGATTTTATTTTAACTACAAATAGGGGATTCATTAATGTATAGTCAAAATATATATCTGGACGAATTTCTTTATCCCCATCAGCCAAAATTATGGGGTTGCCGTCTAACAATTCACGGATTGTTATGAATGTGCCTATCATAAGACCACCTCTATAAAATATTCTATAATATTAGTTTCTCTCGCCGACTAATATATATTCAGCAAATCGTAACGATCATATGCCAAACAACGATGTCATTGTTTTATGAGAGGGAACACCATTAAGATGTTCCCTCTATACTGTATGCGCTGTAATATTAGCAAATTACCGAACTAACGTTCGTATAAACATATATTAACACATTTTGGGCTTCGTGTCAATAGATATCTGAAAATTTTACAATAAATTTTCAATTAGAAACCTACCACTACATCATCAGCCCAGCAAGCCTCAAATCATCCATAATACCCCATTCATCAACCTTCTTGACGACATACTTCATGCCCTTTGGCGTAATGAATGTGACAGGGAAGACCATGCGCCCCTTTCGGCACTGCTTGACGATGAAGTATTTACCTTCGACAAACCTCTGCTTCGGAACGGTTGTTCCTTCTATAAATATACCATTCTCCCTGAGAGCCGCAAACAATCTGTTCCGACCCCAGTTCATTGACTTCGCAAACTCATTCATCGACTGAGTGCCATCGCTGTTGACAATCAAGTCGTATCCATTAGCTTTGGGGAGTAGTAGCTGTTCCTGTTCCTTCAGCCTTTCATTCTCTGCCTGAATATCCGCAGCGAGCCGCAGGGCTTCTGAATACGTCTTCGGAATAACGAACTGATTCTGCACATATTCCTTGACGCGAAAATATGTATCCTCAAGATTGTCAAACTGCTCCCACGCCTTGTCGGTGTCGAGTATCTTACAATGACGATTGGCGCCGCGCTCTGTCCATAAATATAGGTGAGGACTACGTTTGCCAACTAATGAGATGTCATCTAAGTAGTTCTTAAATTCTTTCAACGCCTCGCCTTTTAATAGGTAATAGTGAATTCCTTCCTTAAAATAGTGGCTATTATTCTTGAAGTTTTGAGAAATCGCTGTTGTTGATGTTCCATACACTTCCGCCAACTGCTTCGTGGTAAGGACGCGCTGATTATCGAAGTTTACAGTAACAAGCTCATTCATCGTCAACACCTCCCGATAAGGTATCACCCATAGACTTAACCCACTCTTGAATGTCGCCCGCCGATTCATAAATGCCTTCAAGAGTATCGGTGGCGTTATCAATATAGTCACCGACAGCCCTCGCATAATTAGCGTAGTGGACTACCCCGTAATACATAAACGTCAGGGTGTCCGTGTTTTGCTTGGTAGGACATTCGTACTTCTCAAAGAAATCCTCAAGCATGTCCGCTAAGAAAGTCCTCGCTCTGGTCAATTTCATTTGCGTCTCTGTTAATTCATCCCTCATTCTGTTCAGTCTGACTGACAGCGCTGGCGTCACATTTGTTTGTGTGCTATTCATTATACTACACTCCCTTTTCAAAATCATATTAGACTGTCATAATAGAGCAACCACGACTATTGTTATCTCTATTGAGATTTTCCACGTTCCAGTCATTTACGAGAAAACCTTGACAAAAGCAACTATCTGTAGTATAATAAGATTTACAGACGAGTTCTATTGTCTGGGCAAAATAAAGCGTTGTGTTCGTTGGTAGCGGGACAACGTTTTATTTTTGTTCAAGTTCCGAATATAGCTTATTAACTCCTCGACGAATGACCTCAACCCTTGTTTCTTTATAGTAATCAACTAATTTGTCTAATTTACTTAAGGTTTCGTCGTCGAAACGCACGCCTAATTGTGTGTGCTTAGGAGCCTCGCTTTTCGGTCTGCCTGTTCGTGGGCTTATCTTAATCACCTCACTTTTTGATTACCACAAATTCATTATACTTTTTGATAATCAAAAAGTCAATAGGTTTTCATGAAATGTAATATAATTGTAATAAAGGAGTGGGGGAGTGGCAACGCTATACCATTGAGTGTCCGTATTACCATAGCACAGATACATCAAAAATCTCTAACGTATCCAAAGCGGTCGGAGTCGCCATGATTGGGTTACACAGTATTCCACGTAACAGCAAACAATGGCATTGCAACAAGTGTGGGAGTGATTTTTGACAGTTGTAACAACATCGCTACGTCCGACAACAACGCAATCAATCAAAAACACACGTTCTCTAACGAGCGTGTGTTTTTGATTCTATTCAATAATTTCTATATCATCTGACACTGCAGTGGTAAAATCCATAAAGGGTAAATCAAACCGAGGCAACCCAGCATTCGCCGTTGCATCAGCGATAATAGGACGCATATACGATAATAACAACGCTGGCGCGTTACATCTTAGTAAAACGTCAACATTCTTAGTGTCTTTATTCCAACGGAATCGACTATCCATTGTTAATTCTGCATAGAATGGATATTTTTCTTCTTCTGCCCCTATTTTTAATACTAAAGTCACTTTGGCAATACACTGCTCATTATCTCTACCTACATATATTTGTGGACGGATGGAAATTCCGTCAAACAAATCGTGGCGAAATGAATCATTCATCTTAAAAAGAAAATGTTTCATTTTAGGTCTCTTAAACTGAAAATTGCTTTTTTCCATAATTTTTGCACCTCCAAGACAAACCGGTCAAGCTGCATACCGAAATTCATATATTCCCTCGCAAATATCGTTATCATTTGTATCATTAATAAAATCAGACAGATAAGTAGGATTACACTTACTTATATCACATTCGCTTGACAAGAATATGTCATCGTCAGGATAATCTAATATTGAAGCGAACACTCGAATACAGGGAGTTATCATACTTGATAGGCGCATTGCCGCAGTCTGTTTAGACTCTAAAATATTTTCATAGCTACTCAAGTCAGAATCTGGTTGTAGCATAACACCCTTAACGGGTAAAATATTGTCATTAAGCTCCTGTTTGGGTGTATAATGATATTGCTCTCCGTTCTCATAATCGTAACTACATAATATTTTATCTTGTTCCCCATACGTAATAGCGTCATATAATGACATTGTGTTATCAATAACATTCAATATTACATTGATAGGAACTTGATTTACAACCCAGTTTAATGAATCGCGCAGGTCATAGCATATACAAAAGTAATATCTATCATCTTGATCTGTGCATACAAATATGATAGCCTCGTCCTCAAAAGTATTGAATACATGACTTAAATATAAATTTCCTACGTCCAAGTTTGTTTGAAAATATGGTGTGTTATTCATCTGGTATCTGCACCTCCTTAAAATATGCTGATGGGTCGGCGTTTTTATAAAGCCACCAATCTATATGCCCTTTTGTTGCGGACTTTTCCCATTCCGCTGTAATACGTGATAACCCGTCCTCGGGGTTTATGTCACCTTCCAGAACTCGCTTATGTGGATGTTTATTTCGCAACGTTACCGAATAATAGTAAATAATTTGGTCATATGATTGTTGGCAGGACACCGATAAAGCACCAATGCTTTTCTGGTAATTTTTTAGCTTTTTCTCTTTATTCCGCACGGTCTTTAGCCCCGACACCACTTCGTCGTAATAATTGTAAAATGCCGTTTTATCCATATTTCCATATTTATCTACACGATATACATGATAGCTGTGTTCTTGACCACCATTTTCAATAATTTCATTTATTATATCTTGTGTAAAATAGTCAGGAAATACTTTTAAAGTATTTTCCATTTTCTCTCCTCTTAAGCACAATATACAGAAATAACTATTACATATTATAATGTAAACATAGGATAAAGTCAAGGCAGTTTTATAATTATATGTATATTCCAAGCCAAATGATAAGCAATATTACATTTTCATTACAAACCCACAAACCCTATTGACTTTTTGTTAGAACATAAATATAATGTTATTGTTGGAACAATAAGTGAGGTGATAACATTGAGTCCACGTACAGGACGACCACCAATAGACAATCCGCGAAATATCAGATTTACCGCACGACTTACCCAAGATGAAGCAAATGATTTACAAGACTGCGCTGACAAACTTGAAATAAGCCGAACAGAAGTCGTTGTTAAGGGGATAGAATTGGTAAAGTCAAAATTAGAACATCAAAAATAGCGGCTACGCCCCGACTAAAGCTTGTAGCCACTATTCGCTCAGACAAGAAATCTCGTCTATAAATCATTATACTATAGCGAGCGAATCTTGTCAAGTCTTTTTGTAACATAACTGTAATATAAAAAGGCTCTGATAAAAACCCCAGTCGAAGTTTTTATCACAACATTCACAGTTAATCCAAAATCAAAGGAGATGTAGTATAATGAATACGAATACGCAAATCAACGTACAAATGCCTGTGTCAACTGTTTTGGACAGGGCTGAAGCCAAACTGACCTCAGCACAGACGAACTTAACTAAGGCAAGAACATTTATGAGCGACATTCTCGAAGAACACTTTGAGAAATACGAATTTCCCACACAACGAGATACATCAACGCTTACGTTTATATGGTACTCACTGGTACACTATGTCAATTACGCAAAAGCGGTAGCTGATTACATTGATAACGCCGCGAGCATAATTGAAGACGCTTGTCATTCTGTGGGCGACGCCAGAGAATGGGTCAAGAGCATGGGTGATACTCTGTCAGGAGGTGTTAGTGATGAATGAATTACAGACCTTCACCAATGACGTATTTGGACAGATACGTACCACCATTATAGACGGCGAGCCTTGGTTTGTAGGCAAGGACATCGCCGAGGCTTTGGGGTATGCCGATCCAACAGGAGCAGTCAGAAAGCGAGTTGACGTTGAAGATAAAGGGGTGGCTAAAATGGCTACCCCCTCTGGAGCACAAGAAATGGCTATCATCAACGAATCAGGTCTATACGCTCTCATCTTCGGCTCAAAGCTACCATCGGCAAAACAATTCAAGCGTTGGGTCACTTCCGAAGTGCTTCCACAGATTAACCGTACCGGTGGATACATACCTGTATCAAGCGCAGACGATGAACTCACCATAATGGCAAAGGCTCACCAAATCTTAGAGCGCACCCTGCAAGCCAAAGACCAGCTTATCGAAAGCACGACCAAAGCCTTGATGATTGCCCAGCCGAAAGCGGACAGATACGACAAGCTCATGCGTGCTGACGGCTATATGAGCTTTAACGTAGTAGCCAAACAGCTTGGTACAGGGCGCAACCGCTTGATGAAATACCTACGCGAGCACGGCATATTGTTCCGTGACGGCTTATCCAACATAGCCTATCAGAAATACTACGAACGCGGTTATTTCGTCGTCAAATATTCAATAGGACACAACGGCTTCGCCTGCGGAGTAACCAAAGTAACCGCCAAAGGATTAGAATTCCTATACGACCTACTCAACGGCAATGCCGAAGCTGCATAATACAAATAGGGGAGACCGTGCTGATAAGGCGCGGTCTTTTCTTTTTTGAGCGTTCAACCTTGCCCTATGCAACAATATCACATAAAGACGACTTAACCCAATCAGGGACTTTACCATCTTTCGTAGGAAAGTTGGCAAGAGTTGTTCTTCCAACAATTTTAGCACACTTAATTAAAAGGGTATGAGTTTCTTTTACTGTCAACCCATATTCTTTTAATATATCAAATATTCTGTTAGCCATATCACCGCAGGCTTCCTGAAATCGTGAATCGCTGGTTACATATTCTTTCTTCATATATAAAATCATATCCTTTCTTATTAAGTATATTCAGCCTAATCATTAAGAAGATAAAGTGCCTTGCTATCTTCATCAAGCCATTCGCTCAAACGGTCTCTTTGCATTTCGTATTCATATTTGTCAAAGATTTCTTGCAAATCATTATATAATGATAACATTTTCTCAATTACTGCGGCATAATCATCGTCGTTATATAGGTATCCGCTATGCCTAACGTCCATCCATTTCTTTAACTCTTGATCGTCTTCCACATTCTGATTAAGACAATCCATACCCTCTTTGGGTTTACTGGCATTAGTATTAATCACCCACGGAACTTTATCTATTAAGGGTACAAAACCTATATTTGGGTTTAATGCATATTCGTTCATGCCATGTTCACCTCCGTTCGCATTCGCTTTGTCTTGATTTTGGCACAATTATGTGCTATAATATTCTTAGTCATTTGCTTTCTAAATGTTACGAGTGTCATATATGAGCAACAAGCTATAGTATATCATATAATCCACAGCCAACCTTCTTTTTAAGCCGCTCAATAATACTATAGCATTCAGACTGATTGACTTTATTTGCTAACAGTATCCGTAAAAGAGAATTGGCTATATAATTTTCCTTTTCGAGCTGATAACTTGTTTGCATGACAACATTGTCGCAACAACTTGGCATAAAAACACCTACTTTCTATAATATATAAGGAGTGATACATATGACAACGCATCATTATATTAAACAACAAAAACATGAACGAGATAAAATGATGAAATTCCTTTTAGGACTGGATCGCCAGAGCCATGACAACACAGTAACCATTGACCGCACAAATATTCAGTCCCTTGAATTTGATGAAACAGAGGTCATACGTATACTTAGTGACTTTCAGGCTATAGGATACATACGAATTATAAGAAAATCGCCAAACAATGATTTAAGTATGTGTGCGACAGTTGAATTATTATCCCCATGCCTTCAATACTTTGAAAGCAAGAGGAACACGCGAAACACGAAATTTAAACACATCGTATGGGAATTTATTAAATTTATCATACCAGTATCTATATCCATTGTGGCGCTCCTTAAATCATTTGGTTTGTTTTAACGAACGCACGCCACTATCAACGCCACGATAGATATACCCCATGATATAATCCAGCTATATTTTGAAATCCAAGATAAAAAGTCTTGTTGCATTACGAGTATCACACCCTTTCTATAATATATAAAGCACGCCATAGCAAAAGAATAATGCGCCTTGCCTCGGACTTGGCACACTATTCTTTGCCACAACGAGAAATTATAACGACGTTCATTGCAACGTGGAAGTAGATATGTCTATGTCGCGATGAACAAATTTATATGAGAGGCGGGAAACTGCCTCTTTTTTTATGCCATATTCTTCCTTATTGACACTGCTTTACAGGATATTCTTCTTCAATTCTTTTACTCAATTCTTCCACCAATGCTTGCGCCTGTAATTCTGATAATGGGTTATCTAATACAATCTTACCCGAGAAATCATATGTTGGCACACAATCACATCCTTTCTTATTGTTTTTTATTAGTAAATATTCAAAATTCGACAAATTAAGCACTCTAATTCCTCGAAAACCA
>CANRHV010000023.1 GCA_947630505.1 uncultured Monoglobus sp.
AATATGCCCGCATGGTATCGGCCTACCATAGAGAAGTTAGTCAGAAAGGGCTATCTCAAAGGCGACGAGCAGGGACGTCTCCGCCTGACCGAGACCGAAATGCGTCTTTATACCGTAAATGACCGCGCGGGTATTTATGGGGAGTAAGCAGCACATGAGGCTGTTTCAGCGTTGACGCCGCGAGCCGGTTTGTCCTCGGTTCTCGGTTGAGCTTCGGAGGGTTGTGCGATAACCACAAGACAAATAGATAATATATCAAAAGAAAACGCTCAAATAGGCTCCGTCGGAATTCCAGTGGAATTTCCGGAATTTCCGGCGGAGCCTATTTTTTACGCCGAAAATATAATAATAAAATATCATAGCTCTATTTTATTATTATATTTGTAGTAGAATCGCTGTCTGCGCCCTATTTTTGTTCTTTTTGTTCAATAAATTTTACGCCATTTTTTACGCCATTTTGACACCAAACTACGGTAAATTACGGTCAATTACGGTGATTTCACTACATTTTCAGTTGCATCAAAATCCCTCGCAATCAACGTTTTCACGGGCTTTTCGGGCGTTGTTTGCATATCTGTATTAAAAATCTTGTAATATTTTTATGCAAAATGCCTTGACATATCAATTTCAAACGGGTATAATTGTTCGAGTAGAGTTTATGACTTCTAAGTGTTTTTAAAATACTCGGAGGGAGGGAAGAAAATAATGGCAGAAGTTAGAGTTAAAGAAAATGAATCGCTGGACAGCGCCCTTCGCCGCTTCAAGCGTTCATGCGCCAAGGCAGGTGTTTTATCCGAGGTCAGAAAGAGAGAACACTATGAAAAGCCCAGCGTTAGACGCAAGAAGAAATCAGAGGCCGCAAGAAAGCGCAAGTATTAGTTTTCTGTTATTGACATTCCCCGCCGCGTAACGGCAAAATATTTAGAATGTTAATTTAATTAGTTTATTTGGACCGCAAAAAGACGAGTGAATTGTTTTGCGGTCCTTTTATTTTAAAAAATTCGGAGGAAAAACATGGGCAGATTCAAGGACCGCTTTTTGCCGGACATGTATCTTTGTGACATATACGAGCTTGACATAAGCGGCATAAAAAGCCGCGGCATAGAGGCGGTTATTTTCGATATAGACAACACCCTGGTTACATACGACGACGCCGTGGCGCCCGAGCGCACGATCAAATTTTTCGAGCGGCTGCGCGAGGCGGGGCTCAAAACATACATCGTGTCTAACAACAACGAAAAGCGCGTCAAAAAATTTTCCGAGTCGTTGGGCGTGCCGTATTACGCCGCGGCTCTCAAGCCGTTCAAAAAATATCTGAAAAAGGCGTGCCGCGACATGAGCGCCGCTCCGAATCGCACGCTGCTTGTCGGGGACCAGCTGTTCACCGACATATACGGCGGCAGACGAATGGGAATGCCCACGCTTTTGGTGAAGCCCGTGTCGCAAAAGGACGCCGGGCTGGTGGGCATAAAGCGAAAATTCGAAAAAATGGTGCTGAAAGGTGAGGATTACTATGAAGCTTGAGTTCGAAAACGAGAACTTCGCGCTGTTCGGCCCCGCGGGCAACTCGGAGGATTTTTACGAGTCGGGCGGACGCACGGTGTTTCAGATACCCGACTGGCTGAGCAAACACGGGCTCTCGGCGTATGAGTACCAATGCGGCAGAGGCGTCAAGATATCCGAGGACTCGGCGCGGGATTTCGGAAAGTTGGCGGCTGAGAAAAATATCCGCCTCTCGATACACGCGCCCTACTACATAAGCCTGTCGTCGGTCGAGCCCGAAAAGCGCGACCGCAGCATTGACTATATTATGCAGACCCTTAGGGCGGCCGATCAAATGGGAGCCGACCGCATAGTGGTGCATTCGGGCTCCTGCGGCCAGATAACGCGGCTTGAGGCGCTGCGCCTGGCGACGGACACGCTGAGCCGCGCCGTGAAAGCGGCGGACGAGGCGGGGCTGGGGCACATCAGGATATGCCCCGAGACCATGGGCAAGGTCAAGCAGCTCGGGAACGTGGACGAGGTGATAAAGCTCTGCCTGATCGACGAGCGCATGATACCGACTCTTGACTTCGGCCACATAAACGCGCAGTCGCTGGGCGAATACAACACAAAAGAGGCGATCGGCGGGATATTCGACCGCATACATAACAAACTGGGCGAGGAGAGGGCGAAAAACTTCCACGCCCACTACTCCAGGATCGAGTACACCCGAGCGGGCGAAAAGAAGCACCACACCATGGCCGAGACCGAGTTCGAGCCCGACTTTGAGCCGATCGCGGAGCTTATCGCCGAGCGCGGCCTGACGCCCAGGATCATATGCGAATCGGCGGGAACGCAGACGTCGGACGCCGCCGAAATGCAAAATTTATACAGAAAATTTTTAAACGGGGGCAATTGACATGACAAATTTGTTTTTATCTCTCGGCCTTAAGCCAGCCGAGGGCGCGCTGCTGACATCGCCGTACAACATGCGGGCGGCAAGCGGTTTTTCGGGCGGCGAGGGGTACGTGCTTATAACCGAAAAGCAAAATTATATAATGGTGGACTCGCGCTACACCGGAGCCGCCTCGGAGGAGGCGTTTTGCGGTTTTGAGGTGCGCGAGTTCGGAGCCGACGCGCCGCTTCCAGAAATGCTGCGCGGCTTTGCAGAAACCTTGGGAATAACCGCTCTGGTTTTTGAGGACGAGCATTTGACCGTTTCGGCGCTCGAAAGGCTTAAAAAGATACTGCCCGAGACCGAATTCCGCCCCGCAGGGAACAAGATAGACGATCTGCGCATGGTCAAGAGCGAGGCGGAGCTTGAGCTCGTAGCCAAAGCCGAGCAGATCGGCGTCGAGGCCTTTAACCACGTTTTGGGTCTCATAAAGCCGGGCGTCACCGAATCATATATCGCGGCGGAGATCGAGTATTTCATGAAAAAGCGGGGAGCGCAAAAGACATCGTTTGACACCATCGTGCTGAGCGGAGCGCGCTGCGCCCTGCCCCACGGTGTCCCGGGCGAAAACCCGATAAAGAAAAACGAGCCCGTCCTGATGGACTTCGGCTGCGTTTATAAGGGCTATTGCTCCGACATGACAAGAACGGTCGTTGTCGGCAAGGCGGAGCCCGAGTTTAAAAAAATATACAACATCGTCAAAGAAGCGCAGCAGGTCGGACTTGACGCCATACGCCCCGGAATACCCGGCAAAGAGGCGGACGCGGCGGCGAGACAGGTCATCGAAAACGCGGGGTACGGCAAATACTTCGGGCACTCGCTGGGCCACGGAGTGGGGCTTTTGATACACGAGCTGCCGAATCTGTCGCCCAAAAGCGATATAATCCTCAAGCCCGGAATGGTGGTGTCCTGCGAGCCGGGAATATATATCTACGGCAAGACCGGCGTTCGAATCGAGGACCTTGTAGCCGTCACCGAAAACGGCCGCGAAAACCTCACCAAACTGACAAAAGATTTGATCGAATTATAAAATATTTCAAATTTCAATATCTTTATACATATAGAGGCTTCCCATTATTATAACGGGGAGCTTTTTTTCTTCGGCGTAATTTATCGCCGCGCGGCAGCCTTCGGATACACGCGAAAAATGCTCGGACGGAACGCCGTGGGCCTCGAAACGCTCCGCCAGCGTCTCGGCGGGCAGCGCGCGCGAGTTGTCGGGCGTCACCGCGAACACGCGCTCGGCCCGGGGCGCGAGAATTCCGACCATTTTTTTATAATCCTTGTCGGCCATAACGCCTGTCACAAGCGCCGCCTTTTTTTCTCCAAAATAAATTTTCATGCTCTCGGCGGCCGTCGCCGCTCCGTTCGGGTTGTGGGCCCCGTCGTAGATCACGATAGGGTCGCGGCGCAGCAGCTCAAATCTGCCGCGGTGGCGCAGCGAACCTAAGCCCTCGTATATGTCGGAGTGGCTGATCTTCAGACCGTTTTTGCAAAGAACTTCCGCCGCAGTCAACGCGACAGCCGCGTTTTTCGGCTGATACGCGCCGAGCAGCGGCATTGAAATATCTTTATAATCCCCGAAATCAAACACGGTATGCTCAAGAAAAAATCTGAGATTATCGAGCTGTCCGTGATCAACTGTCACAAGCGGAGAGCCGAGCTTTTCGCACTCGCTTTTTATCACCTCTAAAGCCTCGGGGTCTGTACCGCCGAACACCGTCGGGCGTCCGCGCTTGATTATGCCCGCCTTTTCAGCGGCGATCCGCGCGATAGTCGAGCCGAGATACTCGGTATGGTCAAGAGCGACGTCGGTTATGACCGACAAAAGGGGCGACGGGCACACATTCGTGGTGTCCAGCCTGCCACCCATGCACGCCTCCAAAATCACTATATCGCAGCGTTGCTCTTTGAAATACAGCAGCGCCATCGCGGTAATGACCTCGAACTCGGTGGGCTTGTCGGTCATGCTTTGCTCAGCGTCGCGGACTATGCCGCAAAGTCTCAGGAAATCCGAATGTTCAACGGGCTTTCGACCCACCCTTATATACTCCTCGGGCGAGACGAGACAGGGCGACTCAAACAGGCCGCATTTGTAACCCGCGGCACTAAGTATACCCTCAAGCATTTTTGAGACCGAGCCCTTGCCGTTGGTGCCGGCTATGTGTATTATATTCATGCCCTTTTGCGGCTCGTTAAGCCGCGTCAGAAGCTCGCTTATCCGCTCAAGGCCGGGCTTGCTGCCTCTTTTGGGCAGAGATCTGAAATATTGTTCGGGTGTTGCGAGCATGGTCTACTTCCTCATATCTTCAATATGGCGGACAAACGCCTTGTTTTTCATCAGCAGATAAATTATATACGCCTCAACCGCTCCGGTTATTATGTAGAGCGGAACTCTCAGCGCCAGCATGGTCCACGGGCTGCCGTAGGCCAGATGCAGGCCTATCGTCTTTATTATTACCGAGCCGATAAGGTGCGCGAGCCCCACCGCCACGATTATCCGCAGCGCGGGACGGTTTTTTAGGCAGCGGCCGTACACTATGCCGGGAACACAGCCTATCACGGCGGCGCCGAGGGTGATTATCGGGATTATCGTGAAGCCCGAGATAAAGCAGCCCAAGATGTCCGCCGCGACGCCGCAGACAAAGCCGACGACCGGGCCCAGCATTATGCCCGACAGCAGCAACGGCAGGTTCTCAAGACTGAATCTGAACGGCCCCGCAGTTATGCTGAACCTCTTCAGCGTCATGCTGAGCGCGATCAGCAGCGCGGCCGCGATAAGCGTTTTGAGCCCCCGAACGCCGCCTTTTTTAGTTTTGTTTTTTTGATCGGAAATTTGCATAAAAATAACAGCCTCCTTTCAGCCTCACCCATATAGCAAGGTAAAGAAAACTGCCTTTGCGCGCAGAATTTTAACTTTGCTCTATGAAGCGGGATGCAAAGCGCGAACCGCAAGCCGAGGCTTTTCATTCGTCGGACAACTCCCCGTCCCGACAACACTTAACGCACGCGCTCTTACTCTTCAAATTTTATTTTCAAAACACAAATTTCGCTTTTATTATAATCCGCTGATACTCCGCTGTCAATAGGTTTCGGCAAAATATTGCATTGTTATATGTTTTAACCATAAATGCGGCCCGGCGGTAAATTTATTCGTGAATATTTTCGCGTATTTTGCCACGCGTCGGTGTCGCTTAAAAAAATTTCAAACTCGCCGCCTATATTCGTCAAAATCACTTGATTTTTTTAAGAATTTGTGGTTTAATAATAAGATAGGGAAAATATGTTACGGCGCGCCGCCGATGTTTCGGCTTTTGGCGGCTGGCATAACCCAATATCAAAGAAAAGAAGTGAAACGAATGATATATAATGAAAAGACCGTTTCCTCGAAAGAGATATTCGACGGGCGCATTATACGACTGCGGGTCGATATGGTGAAGATGCCGGGCGGGAATCTGGCGGAACGCGAAATAATCGAGCATCCGGGCGGAGTCGGCATTGTTGCGATAACCGACAATGACGAGATAATCATGGTAAAGCAGTTCAGAAAACCTCTTGAAAAGGCGATATACGAGATCCCCGCGGGCAAGCTGGACAAGGGCGAGGATCACCGCCTGTGCGGTATACGCGAGCTCGGCGAGGAGACCGGATACTCGGCGGAAAACTTTATATATCTGGGACATATGTACCCATCGCCGGGATTCGCCGACGAGGTCACGCATCTGTACCTTGCGACCGGTCTGACGCCGGGCGAGGCGCACCTTGACCCGGACGAATATCTGGACATCGAATATATTAAGACATCAAAGGTTGTTGACATGATAATGAACAACGAGATCAACGACGCGAAAACGATATTCGGGGTTTTCAAGTCCCTTGAGTATATGAAACGCCGCGAGTCTTAATTTTAAACGAGGGGTTGATAAGGATATGGACACAAAAATGGAAGTTAAAATAAATAATATGGAATATGTTGTGGTGAGCAACGAGCCCGAAGAATACGTTCAGCGCGTGGCTCTCCTTGTCAACAAAAAGATTTCCGAGGTGAAAAACACCAACGGACATCTGAGTACCGCGATGCTGTCGGTTATGGCGTGCATGAACCTGGCGGACGAGCTTTTGAAGGCGACCGACTCGCTCAACAATCTGAGGAACGAGATCGGCGACTACATGGAAGACAGTCAGAAAACAGGCGCCGAGCTTGAGGAAAAGAAGCTTGAGGTCGAGAACCTCAAAGAGGACATGCACAAGCTTGAGATCGAGCTCGCCAAACGCGACACCGAGCTTGAGAACCTGCGCATGATCCAGTCGCAGCAGCGGCAGGCCGAGCGGCAGCAGTACAGAAGCGCCGCCGAGCAGCAGACTCGCGCGCAGCAGACCTACAGACAGCCGCAGCGTCAGGAGTCGGCTCCGATAAAAGAAATGCAGAGCAAGTACGGCTCAAGCGTTATAAGCCGCGGCATGCCGAAAAAATCCCCGATCGATAAATAAGAATGAATAACTTATCCGATAAAAGCGCGCCCGAGCTTCTGGCTCCGGCAGGAAATTACGAGTGCTTCCGCGCCGCGCTGGCGATGGGAGCCGATGCGGTCTATCTGGCGGGAAAGAATTTCGGCGCGCGGAGCTACGCCGGAAATTTTGAGCGCGATGAGATCGAAAGCTGTGTTCAATTCGCGCATCTAAGAGGCGCGAAGGTATACGCGGCAGTCAACACACTCGTCGGGAATCGGGAAATCACAGAACTTATTGACTTTTTGAAATTTCTCCAAAGCGCAAGTGTTGACGGCGTGATAGTTCAGGATTTGTCGATCCCGGAGCTTGCGCGGCGGCATGACATCGCGCTCAGGCTCCACGCCAGCACTCAGATGACGGCGCACAATCTGAGCGGCGCCAAAGCCGCGGCGGAACTGGGATTCTCGCGGGTGGTACTCGCGAGAGAGCTGAGCTTTGACGAGATTAAATATATTTCGGAAAACTGCGGGATAGAGACCGAGATATTTGTCCACGGCGCCATGTGCATGTCATATTCGGGCCAATGCCTGATGAGCAGCGCGCTGGGCGGCAGAAGCGGCAACCGCGGCAGGTGCGCGCAGCCCTGCAGACAGCCCTACAGGACCGCCGAGGGCGAAGAGTTTGTTTTGAGCCTTAAAGACATGGCTCTGATTAACGAGATCGACAAGCTGATAAATTGCGGCGCGGCGTCGCTCAAAATTGAAGGGCGCATGAAAGGCCCCGCATATGTGGCGTCGGTCGTCGAAACCTACAGGCGCTGCCTTGACGAGAAACGCAAGCCGACCAAAGACGAGCTTGACCGATTAAACCGTGTGTTTTACCGCGGCGGTCTGAGCTCCGGATATTTTGACGGCAAAGCGGGCTCCGAAATGTTCGCGTTCAACAAGCCCGACAACCCCTACGCCGAAGGCGCACGCGAGACCGAAAAGGCGGTTCTCGAGCGCGCGGCTCAAAACGAAAACAACTTTAAAATTCCGCTGAAAGCGGAGCTTGATTTTAATATCGGCGCGCCTATACGGCTCAATGTCAAAGCCGAGAGCGGCGCGTCGGCAAACGTGAAAAGCGATTATGTTGTTCAGAAGGCCAAAACCAGACCGACCGACACAAACAAACTTATTAACCAGCTTTCAAAAACCGGAGGCAGCGTTTTTGAGTTTGGCGATATACGCGTAAAAAACGACGGCGGATTCGCTCCGCTGTCGGAGATCAACGCCCTGAGACGGCGCGCTCTCGAGGACATCAAAACCGATATTCTGAAGCGGTACAATGAGGCGAGTTTTTCCGAATTCACTCTTCCTCCTCCGCTCGAAGGAATTTCGGTTCCTCTTAAAAAAAGCGGCATCACGGCGGATGTGTGTAATCACGAGCAGTTCCGCGCCGCGCTTGAGTTTGAGCGCGAAAACGGAAAAGAGCTCGCGTATATCGGCGTTCCGATCGACGAGCTTTGTGAAGATCCCGCGCGGTATGAGTTAGAGACGGAAAGAATAATAATCCTGCCGCGGAATATAATGCACAAGGACGAGTACGAAAATTACGAGAAGCAGTTAAAACGGCTCAAAAGCCTCGGCTTTTCAAAACTGAGGGTCGAGAATATATCCGAGCTTTTGAGGCGCGGCGAGTTTGAAATGTTCGGAGGACGGCGGCTCAACATAACCAACAGCCTCTCGGCGGAGCTTATGAAAAAATCCGCGGGGCTTTGCTCGGTCTTTCTGTCGCCCGAGCTGAATTTGGCGCAGATACGGGAGATCGCGGCGGAGCTGCCCTGCGAGATAGGGATATACGGATATCAGCCGCTTATGCTCACCGAAAACTGCGTTACAAAAAATCTCGGCCGCTGCCCCTGCGGAGAAAAAAAGACAAATTATCTCACCGACCGATTCGGCAAAAAATTCCCAATCATCCGCGACGGCAAAAGCTGCAGGACGATTCTGCTCAACGCGTGCCCCACGCTTATGTGCGACAAAATGGGCGAGGTCAAGAAAAGCGGCGCGGCGCTGCTCAACCTCTGCTTCACGATCGAAAGTGAGAGCACGGTCAAAAAAATCTGCGCGGCGTGCTTCGGAGGAGATCACCGCCCGCGCGAGTTCACAAGACTTCACTATTACAAAGGCGCGATCACCGAAAAAGCAAACAAGATAAAGGACTGAAATATCAATGAAAATAATTTTGGCGTCGGCCTCGCCCAGAAGGCGCGAGCTGATAAAAAATCTCGGAATAGAATATGAGGTAAAGACTGCGGACTGCGAGGAGGAAACCGTGCCCGGAGAACATCCGAAGGACACGGTTACAAGACTTTCAAGAACCAAGGCGCTGTGGATCGCGAAGCGCGAAACCGCGCCCGCTATAGTTATCGGCGCGGACACGGTCGTCGCGATAGACGGTGAGATCCTGGGCAAGCCCGCAAACAAAGACGAGGCGGCAAAAATGCTTCGGGAGCTGTCGGGCAGGACGCACCGCGTTTACACCGGCATTACCGTCACCGACGGGAATAAAACCGTCAGCGAATACGTCAGGACCGACGTTAAATTCTATGAGCTCTCGGACGAACAGATACAAAGCTACGTAAACACGGGCGAGCCCATGGACAAGGCGGGCGCCTACGGCATACAGGAATACGGCTCTCTGCTGGTCGAGGGCATAAGCGGCGACTACTTCAACGTGGTGGGATTGCCCGTGAGCAGGCTGCGCCGCGTGCTAAACGAAAATTTCGGCGTTAAAACGCTTATATAGTCGGAGGTATTTATGGCAATAGATTTGGGAATAGATCTGGGAACGGCCAACTCTCGGATATTTAGCAGGAGAGAAAACAAAGTGATAGCCAACGCGCCGACCGTGGTTGCGCTTAATTCCGAGGGCGAGGTCACGGCTGCGGGCGAAAAGGCGCTTGAAATGCTCGGCCGCGCAAGCGACGGCATTACCGTCACCGAGCCCGTGAAATACGGCGCGATAACCAATTTTGACGCGGCTGTCGGCCTTCTTAAAAATCTGCTGGCGGGCGGCCTCAGCAGCCCGTTTTCAAAGGTGCGCGCCGCGATTTGCGTGCCGTCCGGAATAGGAGACGTGGAAAGGCGCGCCGTTGAGGAAGCCGCTATTTCCGCAGGAGTTAAGGACGTGTATCTGATAGAGTCGCTTTTGGCGGGAGCCATAGGCGCGGGCATCGACATAAACGAGCCGAAGGGATACGTTGTGGTTGACGTCGGCGCGGGAACCACCGAGGCGGCGTCGGTGTCGCTCGGAGGCGTTGTGGTCTCAAAATCCGTAAAGGTGGCCGGAAACGCCATAGACAACGACATAATACAAATGATAAAAAAACGGTATAATATAGAGATCGCCCGCGGCACCGCCGAAAAGGTGAAGCTGCGTCTTGCCAACGCTCTGGGTTCCGGCGGCAGCGAGATAGTCTCCGTAAAGGGCAAGGATATGTACAGCGGCGTGCCCAAAACCGTGGCGATAAGCTCAAACGAGCTGAACAGCGCCATACGCGAGGACATAACGCGGATAGTTGAAACCGTCCGAGCCGTGCTTGAGGAGACTCCGCCCGAGCTTTCGGCGGACCTTTTGGAGACGGGGATCATTCTGACTGGCGGCGGCTCGGCTCTGCGCGGCTTGGGCAAGCTGATAAAAAGCAGCACGGGTATCAATGTCTACATGTCGGAAGACCCGATATGCTCCACCGCCAAAGGCGCGGCCATGGCGCTCAAAAACAAGGCTCTGCTGCGCTCGGCTCTGACAAGCGGCAGGGCCCGCAAAACATACTAAAACCCAAAGGATGTAGATTTATTTGAAATTTATAAACGAGCATAAAACAAAACTGATAATCGGCGCCTGCGCCGTTCTCATAGTCGCGCTGCTGATATTATTCGGCGTGTATGACGACGCGCCCGCTCCGGAGAACGCGGCGATGACCGCCGTGAGCCCGGTCCAAAAATTTTTTAAAAACATAAGCGATAACGCGTATGACGTGACCCACAGCTTGGGCATTTTGAAGGACTTGAGAGCGCGGGTGGGCGAGCTTGAAAAAGCGAACGCGGATTATGAAAACCGCCTGAGCGGCAGCGAGGAGCTTGAAAAAGAAAACGACCGCCTAAAACGAATGCTTGAGCTGAGAAAGGACAACCCCGACCTTGAAATGACGGCCGCCTCGGTGGCCGCCGACGAGCCTTCAAACTGGTTCTCGGGCTTCACCATCGACAAGGGAAAAAACAGCGGTATCGCGCAGAACAATATCGTTGTGTCGGAGGACGGCTTTTTGATCGGAAAGGTGGTCGAGACGGGAGCCAACTGGGCGAGCGTGATGGCGATAACCGACCCCGGATTCTCGGCGGGCGTTATGATAGAACGCTCGCGGGATCTGGCGATCGCCGAGGGAGATGCGGAGCTGCGCACAAAGCGACAATTCCGTCTCGCAAATATGTCAAGAGCCGCAGATGTGCAGAAAGACGACTATGTGACGACGACAGGTCTGGGCGGCATATTCCCGGCGGGGTTCCGCTTGGGCAAGGTCGCGGAGATCAGCGAGGACTCGGTGACGATGACAAAGACCGCTTATGTTGATTTGTGCGTCGACATGAGCAATCTGCGCGACGTTTTTGTGATAACAAACAGCATGGATATAGTGCTTAACGAGGAAAACGCCAATATGAAAGAGGCTCGCGAGCAGGCCGAGCGTGAGCAGGAGGAGATCGACCGCGCGGAGCGGGAGCGCATGGAGAAAGAAAAAGCCGACGCCGACAAGGAAAGCTCGGAGGACGATCCCGACAGCGATTCGGAAAATGACACGGAAAGCGACTCCGACAGCGTCTCAGAAAACGGCGATGACGAAACCGATGAGAATTACGACGAGGAATAACCGCTCAAAAAACGATTGGATGTGTAAAATATGAAGGTGCTGCACCACGCCGCATGGCTGCTGCTGGCAATAATTCTGCAAACAATGATATTTAATTATATAAATATTTTCGGCGTGCACGCCGACCTGTTCCTTGTGGCGGTAATCGCCCTCGCGTTGCTGTGCGGAAAAATTCAGGGAATGCTCTGCGGCTTGGTTTTCGGCCTGATCTGCGACTTTTTGATCGGGCGCCTTGTCGGAACCAATATGCTCTCGTTCGCGATCATAGGCTATATCTGCGGCGCTGTCGGCGGCAGATATTACTCCGCTCCACCCTTCTATGTTTTTATGGGCATAGGCGCGGCGGCAACGGCGGCCGCTGAGATCATCTACTTGATACCCTACACCGCAGGGCTTGAGATAAACATTCCGTTTTGGTACGCGCTCAAAAATATTATTGTCGAAGCGATCATGAACGGCATTTTGACAGCGCCCGCGCTTTGGTGCATAAGGCGCACGATCAAATTATTCGGAATACAAAACATTAACACTTTTCGGTGATAGATATGGAATTTAACAAAAAAACAATAAAGGCTCTGGTTATCGCGGGCATCGTGGGATGTCTGGCTCTGGCCTGCGTCATACGCCTGTATAATCTCCAGATAGTGAACGGCGAGGATTATCGGGCTGTCGCGGACGGCAGCTCGGTCAGGACGTATATCAGCAAGGCGCCGCGCGGCGAGATACTGGACAGAAACGGCCTGCCGATCGTTGAAAACAAACCGGGATATAATATTCAGATTTTTAAAACCGATATTTCAAACGATGAACTTAATCAAAACCTGGCGGATATCGCTAAGCTGCTCCGCGAAAACGGCGGGGAGCTGAGCTCGACTTTTCCGATCGTATACAACGCGGAGACAGGCTCGCCCGAATACAGCTTTGAGGGCGTCGACAGTGAAAGCGGCGAGTATCCGCAAAAGATCGCTGAGTGGGAATCGGAAAACAAGCTGACCGATTTTTCCACTCTGCGCGAAATTGTCGGCTATTATGAGGATAAATACGGCGTGTCCGACGTGTTTGACCCGCAGACCGCGCTTGATGTGTGCGCTGTGCGCTACGAAATGGAACAACGCAATTTCAGCCGCCTCAATCCGTTTATAATGGCGACCGGAGCAAGCGAAATCGTTGTGCAGAAAATCGAGGAAACCTACGCCGCGCAGGGCTTTGCCGACGTCGCGACAGACACGGTCAGAACATACGCGAAAGGCAATATGGCCGCGCATATACTCGGCAGGACCGGTATAATTTACGCCGAGGAATACGAAAAGCTCAAGGACAAGGGCTACGGCATGAATGATATAATCGGCAAGGACGGCCTTGAGGCCGTGCTGGAGCCGTATCTCAAAGGCAAGGACGGGTACCGCAGGGTGCGTCTCGGCACCGACGGCAGATATGACGACGAGGTGGCGTCGGAGCCGCCTCATCCCGGAAACTACGCCGAGCTGACGATCGACGCGAATCTTCAGGAGGCGGTCGAGAGCTCTCTCAAAACCCGCGTGACCGAGGCCGTGGGCACGGACGGCGCCGGAGCGGCGATCGCCGTTGACCCAAAAAGCGGCGAGATACTCGCCATCGCTTCTTATCCGAACTACAATCCCGAAACATTCACCGAGGATTACGATAAGCTTTTAAAGCGCGACTCCAATCCTCTGTTTAACCGCGCGTTAAACGGAGCCTATGCGCCGGGCTCCACGTTTAAGATACTCACGTCCATTGCGGGCCTTGAAAGCGGAACCATAACCCCGGACACCTATATCACCGACCGCGGCGTTTATACCTATTATTCCGACTACCGCCCGACGTGCCTCGTGTACTCATCAAGCGGCGCCACCCACGGCACGATCAACGTGTCGGAGGCGATCGGCGTTTCATGCAACTACTTCTTCTACGACATAGGCAGACAGATGGGCATAGACACGATAGACGAATACTGTGAAAAATTCGGTCTGGGCGAGCCGACCGGGATAGAGCTTTCGGAAAGCAGCGGCATAGTCTCAAGCCCCAAAGAGCGCGAGGCGGCCGGAGGCGAATGGCATCCGGGCGACGTGCTGCAGACCGCGATAGGCCAGTCGGACAATCTTTTCACGCCGGCGCAGCTGGCGAGCTATATCAGCACCATGCTGAACAAAGGCACAAGGTACCGCCTGCACCTTGTGAAGCGCACCGTTGACTATGAGACCGGCGAGGCCACAATGAAAAACGAGCCCGAGGTCCTTTCCGAAAACCCCATAAGCGACACAACGTTTGACGCGGTCAAAGAGGGAATGCGCCAGGTTGTGGCCGACGGAACCGCAGCGAAGGTTTTTAACGATTTCCCGCTGAAGGTCGGCGGCAAAACCGGAACGGCGGAGGTTTCGGACGGAGCCGACAATGTGCTGTTCACGGGCTTCGCGCCATACGACAACCCCGAGATAGTGGTGGCCGTAGTGATCGAGCACGGCGCCACAAGCTCGTTCGCGGCACAGATCGGCAGGGATATATTCGAAAAATACATGGAGCTTTATCACGGCGGGATCAACAATACCGCCGCTGACAATAATGTGGATTAGCTTAATATTTCGGTATGATGCACTAAAATATTAACCGATTTTGATTTTTTTGACGTTTTTTGAATATTTCTTGATAATTTATATAATTATTTTAAAAAAAGGCTTTACAATTTGTGAAACTTGTGATATAGTCTAATTGCTTGAAAATTGATTATTTTCAGACAATTGGTTGTGGTGACCATATTAAAACTTAATATGCGTATTCATAGCGAACTGCACAATTACGGACATTTTTATCAAAACTATGAAGTTTAAAGGAGGCGAAAGGAAATGAACATAGCGCTTATTGCGCATGATAAAAAGAAAGATTTGATGATCGATTTCTGCATATCATACAGCGCAATTTTAAAAAAGCATAACATTTGCGCTACGGGAACTACGGGAGCTGTGGTATCCGATGCCACCGGTCTTCCCATCAAGTGTTTTTTGCCGGGGGTGGACGGCGGCGACCAACAAATTGGCGCCAGAATCGCATATAACGAGATCGACGCGGTATTATTTTTCCGCGACCCGCTGACGCAGCAAAAGTACGAGCCCAATATCGACTCGCTGTACAGACTGTGCGATGTTCATAACGTTCCGCTCGCCACAAATATCGCGACCGCCGAGCTTTTGATAATGGGTATTGAGCACGGCGACCTTGACTGGCGCGAATATGTCAATTCCAAACGTATTGTGTAAAACGAAGGCTCCGCTCGGCGGAGCCTTTTTAAAAATCGGGTGAATATATGAGCAGCGTAAAAGCATTGACGGGTTTTAAGCTTAAACTGATCGCGATCCTCGCGATGGCCGCGGGGCACGCGGCTTTTCTGATACCCTCGGGCGCGGCGGCGTTTATGCTCGCGGTCCCGGTTCTTGACGCGGTCAGCCGCGTCACTATGCCGATCATGTGCTTTTTTATTTCCGAGGGATTTTTGAGGACCCGAAACCTTAAAAAATATTTTCTTCGCCTGTTTGTTTTCGCGCTGATATCGCAGGTCCCGTTTTATATCTTCCGCGCCGCGGTCATGCCCGAGGCGGCAGCGGGCTTATGGGACGGACTTCTGTATTTAAACGTGCTTTTCACGCTAGCGGCCGGGCTCGCCGCGCTTTGGATATATTACAAAGAATCTTTAAAACCCGCGCTTAAAACGGCGCTTATAACCGCTCTCGTTCTTCTGACGTTTCACTGCGACTATGCCGTATTCGGCGCGCTCTGGGTCTTGTCGTTCGGTATATTCCGCGGCGATAAAAACAGACAATTCGCCGCGTTCGGCGCGGTCACTCTCGTAAAATCCGCGTATATGCTGTTTTTCGGCGCGGGAGCATACGCGGCTGTGATACAGCTTTTCGCCTTTGCCGCGCTGCCGCTGCTTGACATGTACGGCGGAAAGCGGGGCAGGAGCTTAAAATATCTGTTTTACATATTTTACCCCGCCCACCTTTTGATATTGGCGCTGATCAAATTGTTAATTTTAAGTTAAGAACGCTCGGATATTCGGATTTTATATTGACTGATTACGGTTTTTGTTGTAAAATAAAATGAAAAAACAGGAGGTCAGGGCTTTGGATTTCGCGCATCTGCATACCCACACGGCATACAGTCTGCTCGACGGGCAGGGCACAATACCGAAGATACTCGACCGCGCCAAAGAACTGGGTCAGACCGCCATGGCGATCACCGACCACGGCAACATGTACGGCGTGATCGAGTTTTATGAGTACGCGAAAAAAATCGGGATCAAGCCCATTCTCGGCTGCGAGGTGTACCTGGCGGCGCGGAGCAGGTTTGACAAGGTGTACGAGTTTGACAAGGAAAGATACCACCTGATACTGCTGGCGGAAAACAACGTCGGCTACCAAAATCTTATGAAAATAGTGTCGAGCGGCTTTATCGACGGCTTTTATTTCAAGCCCCGCGTCGACATCGAACTCCTCAGAAAATACAGCGGCGGAATAATCGCGCTGAGCGGCTGCATGTTCGGCCCGCTGTCGCACAGGATAATGGCCGGGAATTACGACAAAGCTCTTGAGTGCGCCAAGGAGTTTACAGACATATTCGGTAAAGACAATTTCTTTGTGGAGATACAGGATCACGGTCTTTATGAGCAAAAAAAGCTGAACTCGGGCCTCATAAAGCTGGCGCGGGAGCTGGGCTTGAGCCTCGCCGCCACAAACGACATACACTATGTGAGCAAGAGCGACGCCGAGTTTCAGGACATACTGATGTGCGTCCAAACGGGCAAAACGGTCGACGACCCCGACCGCATGAAAATGGAAAGCTCGGAGCTTTACGTTAAATCCGCGGATGAGATGGAAGCGCTGTTCGGCCATATTCCCGAGGCGCTTGAGAACACGGTCAGGATCGCCGAAAGGTGCAATGTGGATATCGAGTTCGGAAAGCTGCACCTGCCCGAGTTTGACATACCGGGCGGCAAAACCGCGGAGGAATATTTATTTGAGCTTTGCATGGAAGGCTATCGGTTCCGCTATCCCGGCGAGCCCGAGGATGAGAGCGGCGCGGTGTACCGCAGAATGATGTATGAGCTCGACACAATAAAGAGCATGGGATATGTGGACTATTTTTTGATAGTCCGCGACTTTATAAAATACGCCCGCGACCACGAGATACCGGTCGGCCCGGGCAGAGGCAGCGCCGCCGGAAGCGTTGTGGCGTACTGCCTGCACATCACTAATGTTGACCCGATAAAATACGACCTGATCTTCGAGAGGTTCCTAAACCCCGAAAGAATCAGCATGCCCGATATCGACGTGGACTTCTGTTACGAGCGGCGGCAGGAGGTCATTGACTATGTTAACCAAAAATACGGCAACGACCGCGTGTGCCAGATAATCACCTTCGGCACAATGGCGGCACGCCAGGCTGTGCGCGATGTGGGCAGGGCTCTCAATATGTCCTACGCCTCGGTCGACGCGGTGGCGAAGCAGATACCCTTCGTGCTGCATATGACCCTTGACAAAGCGCTCGTTATAAGTCCGCGGCTCAAGCAGATGTACGACGGCGACCCCGCGGTCAAGCGGCTCATTGACGTCGCGAAGGAGCTTGAGGGGCTGCCGAGGCACGCCTCGACCCACGCGGCGGGCGTTGTTATCACAAAGGAGCCCGTCGTTAACTACGTGCCGCTCCAGAAAAACGACGACGTTATAACCACCCAGTTCCCTATGACGACCATAGAGCGGCTCGGGCTGCTCAAAATGGACTTTCTTGGGCTCCGCACCCTGACCGTAATCCGCGACGCAGTGCGAATGATATATGAGAATTACGGAGTGAAAATAGACATAGACCATATAACCTTTGACGATAAGGACGTCTACGACATGATCTCAAAGGGAAAAAGCGACGGGGTATTCCAGCTTGAAAGCGCGGGCATGAAACGGTTCATGACCGAGCTTAAGCCGTCATCCTTAGAGGATATTATAGCGGGCATCTCCCTCTACCGCCCGGGACCGATGGACTCGATACCCACATATCTCGCGTACAAGCACAACCCGAAAAACATAAAATACAAGCATCCGCTGCTGGAGCCGATACTCAAGGTGACATACGGCTGCATAATCTATCAGGAGCAGGTCATGCAGATAGTGCGCGAGCTGGGCGGCTACTCTCTGGGCCGCGCCGATCTGGTGCGCCGCGCCATGAGCAAAAAGAAGGCCGACGTGATGCTGAAAGAGAGAGACGTGTTTTTGAGCGGCGCGGCCGAGCGCGGTATAGACGAAAAGACCGCGGGCTCGATATTCGACGAGATGATCGACTTCGCGTCGTACGCCTTCAACAAATCCCACGCGGCGGCCTACGCCGTTGTGGGTTATCAGACCGCCTACTTAAAGCGGCACTATCCCGCGGAGTTTTTCGCGGCGCTTTTAAACTCGTTTATCGACCACACCGAAAAAATCAGCAAATATATCTTGATAGCGAAAAACGAGGGCGTCAAGGTGACCCCTCCCGACATAAACGTAAGCGGAAGCAAATTCACGGCCAAAGACGGCGGTATCGTGTTCGGCCTGGGCGCGGTCAAAAACGTGGGCGAGGGCGTTGTGCGCGAGATCGAGGCCGAGCGCGAGCGCGGCGGAAGGTTTCCCACGTTCACGGATTTCTGCCGCAGAATGACGGGCAAAAAGACAAACAAGCGCGTTGTTGAAAACCTGATACGCTGCGGCGCGTTCGACAGCCTCGGGCTGAAGCGCAGCGTTCTGCTGTACGAATACGAAACTGTTATCGACAGATTCGCGCAGACGGCCAAAAACGAGCTCCCGGGTCAGATCAGCCTGTTTGACATGGGAGACGACGAGCCGCAAAAGCCCGACGCCGATAATTTCAAAGACAGACCCGAGCTGCAAAAATCGGCCATGCTGGCCATGGAAAAAGAGAGCATAGGCATGTATGTCTCGGGACACCCGCTTGACGACTATCGAGACATGCAGTTCGCCCCCGGCATAACAACAATACTCAGCGCGCTCGAAAACGAGGACGGCGCTCTTAAGCCCGACGCGCCGGTCACAATGATCGGCATAATTTCGGAGCTTCACACCCGCCGCACCAAGCGGAACGAGATAATGAAATATATCACCCTCGAGGACCTTACCGGCTCGATCGAGTGTCTGGTGTTCCCCGCGGGAGTCGCGGCGTATGACAGCCTTATAGAAAAAGACCGGCTCATACAAATACGCGGCGATCTGGACATAACCGAGAATCAACCGCCAAAAGTCCGCGTCAGGACAATAGAACCTCTCAAAAAGGCGCCGATGCCAAAGCTCTATATCCGCTTAGGCACCCGAGACGAGGAAAAACTGAACGCGATAAAACAGACGCTGAGCGGTGCGAGGGGCGGCGCGGAAATTTACGTTTATTTCGCCGATGAAAAGAAAATGTCAAAGGCGCGCGCCACGATAAACCCCGGAGACGGACGCATCGGGATACTTGAAAACATGCTGGGAAAAGAAAATATCAGAATGGTAAGAAAATGAGCGAACAGAAAGGACATAAGATCATGACGACAAAAGAAACTGTTCTTCAAATATTAAATCAAAAAATGGGAGAGACCGTATCGGGCGAGGAGCTTGCGCGGACGATCGGGGTATCCCGCGCTTCAATTTGGAAGTCGGTCAAAGCCCTGCGGGACGAGGGCTACAACATCGGCGCCAAGCAAAACTCGGGATATGTTCTGTCGCCCAGCAACGTGCTCTCGGCCACGATCATCGGCAAATACTTAAACGACAAAGCTCTCGAGGATCAGATATCGATCTATCCCGAGGTCACATCGACCAACAACGTCGCAAAAAAATACGCGGCGGAGCGCGGCTGCTCGAATCCGATCGAGCGCGTGTTTATCGCCGACAAACAAACAGCCGGGCGCGGCAGGCAGGGGCGCAGCTTCTACTCTCCCCCGGGCAGCGGCGTTTACATGAGCTTTCTGCTCTGTCCGAGAGTCGGCGCGTACGAGGCGGCCAGATTCACCACCGCGGCATCCGTGGCGGTGTGCGCGGCCATCGAGAAAGCGTTCGGGCTCAAGCCCGACATCAAATGGGTAAACGACGTTTTTTTGAACAACAAAAAAATCTGCGGCATTCTGACCGAGGCCGTCACCGACTTTGAGACCGGAGGCGTCGAAAGCGTGATTATCGGGATCGGCGTCAATATGTTCACCGGCAGCTTTCCGAAAGAGCTCCGCGGAGTGGCGGGCTCGCTGGGAACCGACGAGAAAAAGTTCGACCGCAACCGCCTGATTGCCGAGATAATAAACTGCATGACCGACCTGATCGAGATCACCGATGACAAAAAAATCCTGATCAAGGACTACATAGACGAGTACAAAAAACGCTCTCGGGTCCTGGGCAAGACGATAAAAATTCTCAACACCGGCGAGACCGCCAAGGCGATAGACATAAACAAAAACGGCGGGCTGGTGGTTAAGACCTCGGACGGAGTGAAAACTCTGCAAAGCGGAGAAATAAGCATTCGCCTCAAATAACCGTAATATAAAGGAGAAAACATGAAAAAGAACATTAAAAGAATTATCACACTGACATTCGCGCTGATGCTGCTTTGCGCAAGCTCGATATGCTACGGTATCGGATTTAATATGGATGAGCTCTGCGACTCGGTCGTGGTCGTGCACTCGTCCAATTCGGTAGGCACGGGCTTCGCGATATCGGGTAACATGATCGTCACCAATCACCATGTGGTCGACGCGACCACAAGATACACCATCGAGACGCGCTCGGGCACCCTGCTCGAGGGGCGGCTGATAGGCTCGGACGAGGCGCGCGATCTGAGCCTCGTTGAAGTGATAGGCGGCAATCTGCCGACCATACCGATGACGACCGACATTCCGCCTTTGGGCGCGCAGGTTTTCGCCGTGGGTTCGCCGCAGGGTCTGGGCTTCACGGTGAGCGGCGGTATACTGTCCACCGCCGAGCGCGAGGTCGACGGAGTGACATATATCCAGACTGACGCGGCGATCAACCCCGGCAACAGCGGCGGGCCGCTGCTCAACGAGCTAGGGCAGGTCATAGGCGTTAACAACATGAAGGTGCAGGACGCGGACAGAATATCCCTCGCTATACCCATGACATCGGTCGTGGATTTTCTCAGAGAACTCAACATCGAAGTGAACTACGCCGATATTTCGGACACCGATCTTGAGGGTATGAGCGGCGTGATCATCCAAAGCTCGTCGATCGAGGGCGGAACGCAGGAATCATACGAGCAGTATTCCAACAGCCTGAGGAACCAGTATAACGACATATTAAAGACGATCCAGAATGAGAACAAAATTTTGCTGGGCGGCGTTATTGTCATAGCGGTGTTGTGCTTTATCCTGATGCTTGCCATGCTGTCGCAGAAGGAAAAAGTCAAAGCGTCGGAGAGGAACCTTAACAAGGCTATCGAGGCGCTCAAAAAGCAGAGCGTTCAGATAAAGGCGCTGAGCCGAATGGCGGCCGCGAGACAGACTGAAAGCGCGGAAGCTCCGCCGTCCGCCCCTCCTCCGCCGGCAAACATCTCAAGCGGTTTTTCGGAGCCGCGCCCCATAAGACGCAACCCGATGAGCAACTCGGCCAAACCGAGCCCGAGGCGAATATACAAGGACCAATAAAATTCACATTATATTCATTGAAATATAAAAAGTCTTGTGGTATAATAAAACAACAGGCTTTATAAAAAGGAGAAAATACATGCCAAATAAAAACGAAAGCGCCTGCCAAAAGGCAAAGAAAACGTCGATCGGCGGGCAGGCGGTTATAGAAGGCGTTATGATGCGCGGCCCGTTCAAGATCGCCACCGCGGTGCGCAAGCCCGACGGCGAGATCATTGTGGACGAGCAGGAAATAAAAAAGAAAAAGGCCGGAAGGATCGCGGGACTGCCGATAATCCGCGGCTGCGTCAACTTTTTCGGCTCAATGATAATCGGCGTCAAGGCGCTGATGTTCTCGGCCAAATTCTTTGACGTTGACGAGGACGGCAACGAGATAGAGCAGGAACCCGGCAGGTTCGAGAAGTGGCTTGACGAAAAGCTGGACTCGGAGACCGCCATGAACGTGGTTATATACTGCTCGGTCATTCTGTCGCTGTTTTTGTCGGTCGGTCTGTTTATACTGCTGCCCACCCTTATCGCGGGCTTTATGACCGACTTTCTGCATGTCGAAAGCAACACTATGCTGACGCTGATCGAGGGCGTTGTGCGAATTGCTATCTTTGTCCTCTATCTGTCGCTTGTGGCGCGGATGAAGGACATCAAGCGCGTGTTTATGTACCACGGCGCCGAGCATAAGTCGATATTTTGCTATGAGAAGGGTCTGCCGCTGACGGTCGAGAACGTGCGCGTTCAGTCGCGGCTGCACCCCAGATGCGGAACCAGCTTTCTGCTGATAGTTATGGTAATCAGTATTCTGGTTTTTTCGATCATACCGTGGCAGCAGGAGACCTTCGCCGCTATCCCCGGGATAGGCGTGATCTTCTCGGCGATGCCTTGGGCGATATGGCGCGTTATACTGCGGCTGCTGCTGCTGCCGATCGTTGCCGGAATATCGTATGAGATCATCAAGTTCGCGGGCAGGCATGACAACCTATTCACCCGCGCGATCAGCGCGCCCGGAATGTGGTTCCAGCACATAACGACCAACGAGCCCGACGACAGCATGATAGAGGTGGCGATAAGGTCCCTGACCGCCGTTATCCCCGAAGACGAAACGGCCGACCTTTGGTAGTATTAAAACAGAGGATCAATATTCCGAAATAAAAGGAGGCAATCTAAATGTCAATTAAATCCACAATTATAATTCAGAAAGAGGAAAATTGGTATGTTTCAACCGCGCTCGAATCGGGCGTTGCCTCACAAGGCAAAACAATAGACGAGGCAATAAAAAATCTCACCGAAGCATTGGAACTTTATATGGAGGAATAATAATTGACTTTAAAACAACTGCGCAGGAGCGCTCACGAAAAACTTATAAACCACGGCGGCATCGACTCTCCGGAGCTCGACGCCGACCTTATTATTATGCACATACTCGGCATCGACAAAACCGAGCTCTTGACCCGCGACCCCGCCGTATCGGACGCGGCCGCCATCGAGGTCAACGCGGCGGTAAACAGACGGCTTAGCGGTATGCCCGTTCAGTATATCATCGGCAGAACCGAATTCATGTCGCTTGATTTTGAGGTAAACAAAAACGTGCTTATCCCGCGCTCAGACACCGAGATATTGGTCGAGGCGGTGATAGAAAAGCTGAAAAGCCGCGGCGCGGTCAAGATACTGGATATCGGCTGCGGCAGCGGCTGCATCGGCGTCAGTCTGGCCTACTATCTGCCGCGCGCGTCGGTGACCTGCCTTGACGTGTCGGAAAAAACTCTTCGCGTCGCGAAACGGAACGGAGAGCGGCACCGCCTGAACGGACGAATGAATTTTATACTCGGAGATATCAAAGACGAGACTGTTTGCGCCGAGATAATAAGCGCCGGATACGACTGCATCGTTTCAAACCCGCCGTATATCCCGACCGACGATATATTTGACCTTCAGACCGAGATCGTGGATCACGAACCACTCGGCGCCCTTGACGGCGGCGATGAC
Organism: uncultured Monoglobus sp.; assembly: GCA_947630505.1. Classification (GTDB taxonomy): domain Bacteria; phylum Bacillota; class Clostridia; order Monoglobales; family Monoglobaceae; genus Monoglobus. The sequence continues at coordinate 23,461 of CANRHV010000023.1, forward strand.
GGTCTCGACTTTTACAGAGTTATAATCGAAAAAACCGCCCCTAAAAGAGGCGGGATCACAGCGTTTGAAGTCGGGATAAACCAAGCAGACGCCGTGGCGGACATGATGTATTCCAAAGGATATACGGGGATCGAAATAATCCCCGACCTCGCGGGCATAGACCGCGCGGTCCTCGGAATTCTTTAGTTCTTAGAAAAGCAGGCGGAACATTCGGTTCCGCCTGCTTTTTAACGCGAAAAATCGGGAAGAAATAAAGTCGACTAATTGAAGTTTATTGATTTGGGCTCCGCGAGCGGCACCGCCGAATCAAATGTATTCCACACAAACGCTCTGACCTCTCCCACGCGGACAGACTGAGCGGGCACATTGAATCCTATCGAATATTCTCCGGTTTCGGAGAAATTCGCCTTCGCGTAATCTATATTCAGCAAAACTCCGTTAGTGTCATAAACCGCCGCGAAAATATAATCCTTGACGTCGCGCTTTTTAAGCTTTGTGAATTCCACGTCCACAATAAAGCTTTGGTTATCGGGTATAAGCGCGAGACTTGAGCCGTTCTCGCTCACGATCGAAAGATTGTCGATCCTGTAAAAGTAATCCTGCGGCTGAGGATCGCTATTCGGAGTGGCCGTGGGAACCGGCGCGGGCGTCGAAGGATCAACCGCTCCCCCGCTCACAACCACGGTACACGAGGCCGTGTATCCGCCGTCAACCGTTCTTGCGGTAATCAAAGCCGTTCCCGGATTTTTGCCCGTGACGACTCCGGCGGAAACACTCGCCACCGCTTGATCGGACGAACTCCACGAAACGGTTTTTTCGGACGCATTAGCCGGAGTTAATGTCGCTATAAGCGTCTCCGTGCCGCCGACCTCAAGCGTGGTTGACGACTTGTTTAACGATATCCCGGTGACCGCCACTGTGTCCGTCGGAACAAGCGCCCGCAAATACGGATATCCGCTGTTTTTGTCGGATGCTATCGACCATATTGCGTCAAAATCCCAATCTCCGTATGTCGCTCTCTGCTTCATTTCCTCGGTCGATTTGAACGTTCCCTTGTCGGTGCTCGAATCGTTGTAATTGTCAAAGTAACAGCTTGTGACCGTTGTGGTGCCACTGTATCTCACTCTTGCGTACCCTACTAAACCCCCAATTCCTTTTTCACCGCTTTTTATCACCTCACCGCTTGCGTATGAATATATTATTGATGAATCGTTATTGTTATCACCAAACAGTTCACCAACCAAACCGCCGCAGCCGTCGCCCTCGGATGATGACGGATTTGTAATATCAGCGGTTGAGTAACAATTATTTATAACGGAGTTATAAGAATATCCTATAAGACCGCCAATATCATTTTGACCGATAATATAACCGTCCGAACAGCTTGTTTCAACAGTGCCGCCGTTTAAATAACCCGCAGCCAATCCGGCGGTGTTAGCGTTTTCGATAACGCCTTCAACGCGCAAATTATATATTTTGCCTTTGACTTCTCCAAACAAACCTTCGTCCTGATAACCCTTGGCGAGTATTTTAAGGCCGTGAATCGTATGACCGTTTCCGTTAAATTCACCGCTAAATGCGTCCATACCGTTGCCGCCGACGGGCGTCCAGTAATCGCTTGTCAGCGTTATATCACTTCCCAGCTGATAATAAGCGGTGAAGTTGTTGGTGATCTCGCCTCTCGCCACAGCCGCGAGCTCCGCCTCGGTATAGATTACGTACGGGTCTCTTGACGTTCCCGAACCCTCAAGCTCAAAGGTGTTGTAATCACCGCTCAGGCTCAAATAGGGATATCCGTTGTTGACAGACGGTGAAATTGACCAGATGTTTTCAAAATCCCAATTTGCGTATGTCCTCTGCTGTTTCATTAAACTTGTTTCAAGTCCGAATCCGCGCGTATTATCGCTCATGCTTGAAACATCACGATCATAATAGCTCGCATTTATGGCAACATAACCACTGTATCTTGTATGACTGTATCCAACGATTCCTCCAAGTCCGCTTGTTCCGGTTTTTGTCACCTTTCCTGCCGCGTATGAGCAGCTGATCGATGAACGATTGTTATTCTCACCAAATAAATCGCCTACCAAACCGCCGCAGCCGTCGCCTTCGTTTGTCGAGGTAGATGTTGCATCGGCAGTGGAGTATGAGTTTTTAATGCTCGCGTTGTAGCTGTATCCGACCAAGCCCCCTATATCGTTTTTGCCGTCTATGTCTCCCGACGCCGAGCAGCAGTTTACCTTTCCGCCGTTCAGATATCCGACAAGGCCGCCGGCTGTATGCGCGTCATTGATCTTTGAAACCACATTAACGTTTTTGACCTCTCCGGTCACTTCTCCGAAAAGACCCTCATAGCTGTATCCCGGGAAAGCGATCTCAAGCCCGTATATCGTGTGTCCTCCGCCATCGAACACTCCCGCAAATGAATCCATACCGTTGCCGCCAATGGGCGTCCAATAGTCGCTTGAAAGCGTTATATCGCTTCCCAACTGATAATAAGCGGTGAAGTTGTTGGTGATCTCTCCTCTCGCCACGGCCGCGAGCTCCGCCTCGGTGTAGATTACATACGGGTCTCTTGACGTTCCCGAACCCTCAAGCTCAAAGGTGTTGTAATCACCGCTCAGCTTCAAATACGGATAGCCGCCGTTTACTGAAGAATTTATTTCCCATATATTATCAAAGTCCCAGTCAGCAAATGTCGCCTGCTGCCTCATAACCGTTCCGGTCACACCGAATCCGCGCGTCTCGTCGGCCTGCTTGGTAGTTGAAATATTATAATAACTCGCAACTATTGTAACATAACCGCTGTATCTTGTATGACTGTATCCAACGATTCCTCCAAGTCCGCTTGTTCCGGTTTTTGTCACCTTTCCTGCCGCGTATGAGCAGCTGATCGATGAACGATTGTTATTCTCACCAAATAAATCGCCTACCAAACCGCCGCAGCCGTCGCCTTCATTTGTCGAGGTGCATGTCACATTGGCGACAGAATATGTGTTTTTGATGCTCGCGTTGTAGCTGTATCCGACCAAGCCGCCTATATCGTATTTGCCGTCTATGTCTCCCGACGCCGAGCAGCAGTTTATCTTTCCACCGTTAAGCAAACCGACGAGGCCGCCGGCGGTATGCGCGTCGTTGATCTTTGAAACCACATTAACATTTTTGACCTCCCCGGTCACTTCTCCGAAAAGACCCTCATAGCTGTATCCCGGGAAAGCGATCTCAAGCCCGTATATAGTGTGTCCTCCGCCGTCGAACACTCCCGCAAATGAATCCATACCGTTGCCGCCGATAGGCGTCCAGTAGTCGCTTGAAAGCGTTATATCATTATCGAGCTTGTAATACGCCGCAAAATTATTTGTTATTTCGCCTCTCGCTACCGCGGCCAGTTCGGCTTCGGTTTTGATAATATAGGGATTTCCCTGCGTGCCGCCTCCGGACAGATTGAACGTGTTGTAATCACCGCTCAGCTTCAAATACGGATAACCGCTGTTTATCGACGAGCTGATTCCCCAGATATTATCAAAATCCCAATTTGCGAATGTTGCCCGCTTTTTCATCTCGGTGCTTGTAACGCCGAAACCGCGCGCCTCGTCGCCCTGTTTGGTGGTTGAAATATTATAATAGCTCGCAACTATGGCAGCATAACCGCTGTATCTTGTATGGCTGTATCCAACAATTCCTCCGATTCCGCTTGTTCCGGTTTTTGTCACCTTCCCTGCCGCGTATGAGCAACTGATCGATGAACGATTGTTATTCTCACCAAATAAATCGCCTACCAAACCGCCGCAGCCGTCGGCTTCATTTGTTGAGGTAGATGTCGCATCGGCAGTGGAGTATGAGTTTTTAATGCTCGCGTTGTAGCTGTATCCGACCAAACCGCCTATATCGTTTTCGCCCGCAATGCTTCCGCTTGCCGAAGATGTCGTCACGGTTCCGCCGTTAAGCATACCGACAAGGCCGCCTCCGGTTTTCGCGTCAACTATATTGATCTCAACATTTACATTTTTGATCAAACCGCTCGCGACGCCGAACAATCCGCTGTATGTATATCCGGAGCCGCTCATGGTCACGCCTTTTATCGTGTGTCCCTGTCCGTCAAATATACCCGTGAACTGCTGGCCGTTTCCGGTGCCGGTTCCTATCGGCGTCCAATCCCCATACGACGACAGGTCAATATCATTTTGCAAATAATACGTGCCCGCCAAATCATTGGAAATATTGGCCAGATCGGTCGCGTTCGCTATGTAATACGGAGCTGCAGCGGCGTCAACATCCGCCTCGTTCTCCGCGCCGAAAGCCGTGCCGCACAACATGATTATAGCGGCAAAAAGCACAAAGATTTTTTTAAACATAAATAATTAACCTTCTTTCCATATATTTAATCTTTCTATTTTAAATATAACATATATTGTTGCATAAGTCAAGATATAAGATAATATTTTTCGTTATCTTACAGCATATTTATTTTCAAGTTGAGTGAATATATAATAAAAGTAAATACCGACTAAAACACAACAACGGATCGCGTAAGTTTGCGCGCATTATCGGTATTTGTCAAAAGGGGATGAAATTCATGGAAAAACAACAATTGATCGAAATCGGCCAAAGGCTCCGCTCACGCAGAAAGGAATTGGAGCTCACGCGCGAGGAGTTCGCGGAATTGGCAGATATAAGCGTGGGTTTTTACGGACAGATAGAGGTCGGAACTTCGCAGATGTCAATTGATACATTGATCAAAATATCAAAGTCAATGCACTTATCCATGGAATATATTTTGTTCGGAACCGAATATCCGGATTCAAAAGCGGACGCAGTGCTTGAGATGCTCAAACACTGCACGCCGAACGAGCTGAAACTCGCGAAAAAAGTTTTAAAATTATTTTTAATGAAAGTATGATTATTTTAAAATAAGATTAAAAATCAATTAAGCTTGCGGCGCCGGTATTCGGCGCCGTTTTTTTCTAAGTCTTTCCATATGTATTCGCCGTTTTCGTATATGATATAGGAATGGCGGCTGTTTTCTTTGGGGATAGAAACCGAGCCGGGATTTATGTAAACATACCCGTTCTTTTTCTCGCACTTGGGGATATGGGTGTGGCCGCAGATTAAAACGCCGCCGCACAAACCCTTGGGCGGGTTATTTTCGCCGTATATATGGCCGTGGCTCAGATACATGGCGGCGCCGTCGAAAATCACGGCGTAGTCCGCCATGATCGGAAAGTCGAGCACCATCTGGTCCACCTCTGTATCGCAGTTGCCGCGCACGCAAAGTATCTCATCCGAAAGGCCGTTCAGCGCCGCGATCACCGCCTTTGGGTCATAGTCCCGCGGCAGGTCGTTCCTCGGCCCGTGATACAGAATATCGCCCAGCAGAACAAGCCTTTCCGCTCCCTCGCGGCGGTACGCCTCTATCATTTTTTCGCAGTAATATTTTGAGCCGTGTATGTCGCTCGCTATCATCAGTTTCATTTTATCACCATTCTGTATTATTTTTTAAATTCGGCCACTATGGGCGCGATCGCGTCTTTATCCATGAAGTCGTTGCTATTGTCGCACAGCTCAAGCAGCAGCTTGCCGTCCTCGCTGAGGTCGGTCTTTTTTGAAAGTATCGCCTTCAAAACGCCCAGCTCCTTGCGGTGCACAAAGCTCAGATCTTCCATTATCATCCTTCCGGGCAGATTGAATATCTTAACGCGGCTTTGTATCTCCGGGCTCAAGTTCCTGTCGGCCACCGACTTATAATATTTTTTATGCCCCGGATCGGTCAGGCCAACCGTGAAAATAACGACTTTTTTGTCATTGAGCTTGTCAAAATTTTTCGTGATAAGCGACACGCCGTCAATGCTCTCGGAATACATGCCGCCGCCGAAAATTATGTTGTCATATTTTTCAAGCTCGGCCGCCTTAATATCCTTCGCGTTTGTTGCACTGCAGCCCAGCTCCTCCGCTATCCACTCGGCATACTGCTTTGTGGAGCCGTATTTGCTTTTGTAAATTACAATTGTATTCATAATATCACGCTCCGATCATATTCAAATTAATATATGCGCCGCAGATTTAATTATAACTAAAAACAAGCGAATTGTCAACACAGCGAAGCCTCCCGAAATAATTCGGAAGGCTTCACTCTATATTAACATTCACCAATTTTCCGCGCCGCCGAGAGGTTATGGGAGGTTTGAAAAAAGCGGCGCGGAACATATGAGAAGAGTTGCCCGATTATTGGGATTTGTTTATATAAAACGGCTCGATGAGGGGCTTTATGCCGTCGGTTCCGTCCCACAGCATAAGCTTCACATCTTCGTCGGAAGCGTCCGAGGTGATAACTCGGCCGAGCTTTACGGTGTATTCGCTTCCGCCCTCGGTCTCCGTTTTGAGGCTTTCGATCGCGCAGTCGAGCATAACATCGTCTTTATACTTCGCCATAATAAGCGTAAAGTTCGCTCCCGTCGGCGTTCCGTCGGGGACAAATATTTTCGCCTCACCCGAATCTTTATCGATGCTCAGTATTTTCCACGAGGTCTCGATCGGCTGCTCGGTGGGCGCCTCGGACGGCTCAGCCGACGGCGCGTTAGTCGGCGTCGGTGTTGGCGCGTTCGTAGGCGTAGGCGTAGGCGTGTTGGTCGGCGTCGGCGTGGGCGCGTTCGTAGGCGTCGCTGTCGGCGCATTGGTGGGCGTTGGCGTCGGCGCATTGGTGGGCGTCGGCGTGGGCGCGTTAGTGGGAGTCGGCGTCGGCGTGGGCGCGTCGGTCGGCGTTGGCGTTGGCGTACGCTCCGGTTCCGGCGTTACCGGCGGTTTTTTGGTCGGCGTAGGCTCAGCGGTCGGCGCGGACGTTGGCGCGATTGTCGGCGCGGGCGCGTTAAAGTGCTTCTGCGCCGACATTAAATGATTATTGCCGTTTTCGTCTATTGTTATCGTGTTCCACTTTTCCTCGGTGCCGTCGAAGTACACGTCTTTGAGTCTTATGCAGTTCATGAACGCGCGGCGCATGATCTCGGAAAGGCCGTTTGGCAGATATATTCTCTCAAGATTCGGACAGCCGATGAACGCGTTGATGCATATCTCTTTTAAATTTGTCGAGGCGATCACGGTATCCACGCCGCCGTATGCAAACGCGAGCTCGCCTATGCTTGATACCGTTTCGGGAACTCTGTATTCTCCGCTTCTGCCCGCGGGGAAGAACACAAGAGTCGACATGTCCTTGCTGAACAAAACTCCGTCCTCCGAGCGGAAAGTCGAATTTTCCGCGTCCACAATGATCTCTTTCATATTCTGGCAGCTCATAAATGATGAGCCTTTTATCTCGGTCACTCCAGCGGGGATCTCCACTCTTGAGAGCATACAGTTTGCGAACGCGTTGTCGCCGATCGTCTTCAGATTTTTGGGTAATTCTATCTCGCTCATACCGCCCCTCGCAAACGCCTGTCTGCCTATCACCTCAACAGTGTCGGGCAGGGTCACTCTTCTTAAATAATAGAAGTTTAAAAAAGCCGAGTCACCTATAGCTGTTACCGGAAGTCCCTCAATTTCATCCGGTATATCTATTTCTTCGGGAGTGCCGCTGCATCCGATAATTGTCACGGTTTTGTTGTCAACAATTTCCCACTTGAGCAGCGACAGCGGATCGGTCGTCGCCTTGGGCGTGGGCTCGGGCGTTTCTGTGGGCTCGGGAGTAGTCGGCGGAACGGGCGTCGCGGTGGGTCTTGTGTCCTCTTTAACAAAGCTGCCGTCCGCCAGATCGTTGGCGTATTCCTCGATCCTCGTATATCCGCTCGTCAAGATATCCGCCGCGTCGGCGGCATTGTTCTTATTCGAGCCGTTTTGATCTTCCCATCTGTCGGGAAGGCCGTCTTTGTCGGAGTCGGCCTCGCCTATTCCCGAGAGATAAGGCAGTCCGCCCGCCTCAGAGGGCGTGTCGATTATTCCGTTGGTTCCGTGCTCCGCGGTGCCGTTCCTCACGTCCTCGACCACTCTCGCGTCAAGCGAATCGCGGGAATAGCTCGCTCCCGCTTTCTCCAAAACTTCTTCATATGCCTGCTCTGCGGACTGCGTTGTTACGGGATACTCGTCGCTGTACTTAAAATGAACATTCTGCGCGTCAGCGTTTTCCGAGATCGGTTTGTATTCAACATTGTTATTGTTGGTTCCGCTCGGGCCGTTTGTCCAGACATAGTAATTCTGCGTTGTTGCGTCCTTGCTGACGCCCAGCGCGTTGTTCGCGCTTACCGCGGGATAGCCGTCAACGTGATTTCCGTCAAGATAAAGGTCGGTGCTCCAGACAAATGTCTTGTCGTTGCCCGTGGAGCTTAATTCGTAGATCCTGTTTTCAACTCCGCTTCCGGTGGCGGGGCCCGACTTATAGTAGCAATTTACTATATTTACCGCCATGGCCGCCTGACCGCCGTAGGCCGAGTTGCTTCCCCAATTGTATATGACGTTGTTGCGCCAGTCCGAGAGCTGCCGCTGCTGCGACATGTCATAATCGCCCTCGTCAATTCCCTGAAGCATTTTAAAGTCGCCCTCGGGCGCTCGGGGGTTCCTGCTCTTGTGATGCGCCATCAGGTTGTGGTGGAAGCTGGCGTTCGCGCCGCCCCATATTCCGCCGTAGCCGTGGCTGCCCTTTGCGTGGACAGAGTTATTAAGACTTTCGGATATTATGCACCACTGCATGGTGAAATCGGTGTTGTCATAGAACGAGGCGCACTCGTCAACGCTCCAGCTTATCGAGCAGTGGTCTACAATTACGTTATTTATGTTCCTGCCGCCGAGGGAATCATCCTCAACGTCGTTTTTGTCGCCCATTCTGAATCTGAGGTAGCGCAGGATAACATTGCTTGAGTTTATATGCGTGTCGTAGCCCGTGATGCAGATACCGTCGCCCGGCGCGGTCTGGCCGAGTATTGTCAGATTGCCGCCGCTGATATTGAGACGGGCTTTAAGCTCAATATTTCCCGCCACGTCAAACACGATTATTCTGTTGCCGCTTGATACAGCGTCGCGCAGCGAGCCTTTGATTGTCCGTTCACCGGCTGAGTCATCATAATCCTCAAGGGTGGTCACATGATATATCTCGGGGTTTGATGCCGCTCTCGCGCCCTTGGCAAACATTCCGCCGCCCTCGGCGCCCGGGAATGCGGAGATGTTTTTGAACACGGGCTTTTCGGTAGGCGCGGGCGTGGCTGTCGGCGGCGCGACTGTAGTGTCGGGCGTTGCCTCGTAATAGAATTGCGCGTTTTTGAGCGAGTCGTTGCCGCTGCCTATCTCGATCGCTTCCCACTGTTCCTTTGTTCCTTGATAAAACACGTTTTTCGGCATTTTAAAATAATTGAAAACATTCTCATCGATCTTTGTCACGCTCGCGGGTATAATGATCGTGCTCATTGAACAGTTAACGGCTTTTTTGGTTATCACGACCGTTCCCTCGCCAAGCTCCACGGTATCAAGCGAAACCGAACGGAAAACGGTTCCGGTGTCGGTCAAGCTTGCCGGGAGCCTGAGTTTTTTTAGCCTGTCGCCAAAAAAAGCGTTGGTGCCGATCGTTGTGAATCCGTCCGGAAGCTCGACGTCGGTGACAGCGCAAGACGAGAAAGCCTCGTTGCCTATGGTTTTAAGGTTATTCATGCCCTTGACGGCGGTTATTTTGCTGCAGTTGAAAAACGCGCGGTAGCCGATGTTTTCAAGAGCGGTGAACACGCTGAGGTCGCTTACGGCCGTTTGGTAAAACGCGGCAGTTCCGATATCGGTCACTCGGTCAAATCCCTCCGTCCGCGCCAGAGCGGCGCAGGAGTAAAACGCGTAGTCATCTAACTTTTTGAGGTTCGTCGTTCCCTTGACCGATTCGAGCGACGCGTTGTAGCCAAACGCGTAAGCGCCGATCTCGCTCACGCTGTCGGGGATGGTATATTCCACGTCGGTCTTGCCCGTCGGATACACGACCAATACCGAGCCGTCTTTGGTAAATAGCACGCCGTTTTCGGATGAAAAATACTCGCTGCCCGCCTCGGCGTTTATGGCGGTGAGAGATGAAAGATTTGTGAATACTCTGTTCCCTATAGTTTTGACGCTCGCGGGTATGGTGTACTCGCTGCCCGTTTTTCCCGCGGGATAGCACACAAGCTCCGTTATATCCTCGTCAAACAAAACGCCGCCGACCGACTCAAAGTGAGTGTTCTCGGGCGAGACGCTTATCTCGGGAAGCGATAAGCAGGTGTTAAAAGCGGTCGAACTCACGCTCTCTGTGTTTTTGGGAATTGTGACTGATGTCAAGCCGCTCCGAATAAATGAGTTGCCGCCCAAGACTTTAAGACTGTCGGGCAGTGTTATATCTTTCAATGCCGTACACAACCTGAAAGCATATTCGCCTATCTCGGTCACTCCCTCGGACAGGGTGACCTTACTGAGCTCGGCACAATTCATAAACGCTCCGTAACCGATCGTCTTTACAGAGCCGGGGACCGTGACCTCCTTCAAGGCATTGGCCTGCTCCGGATCTCTGAAAAGCTGACCGTCGATGCCCGTCACGGTCATACCGCCCAGCTCGGACGGAATGTTGAACACGGCCGTGACGCTTCCGCTATACACGTTGAGCGTTATCGTGCCGTCCGCGTTCTCGGTATAGGTCCAGCCGTCAGCTACCTTTGCCGCAAAAGCCGAACCGCACAGCGTCAAACAAAACGCCAGACACAGCGCCGCGGCGCATAGTGTTTTTTTGATGTTCATAACCTTACCTCCTATGTATATATGTATATTTTATATAATAATTCTCGTTTTTTTAAACAAAAAGCGCGCCGCTCCGATCACCGCAACACAAGCCGCAATGATCGAAACGGCGCTGATTTCATTTTTGTCACACGACAAAAGCACCTTTTAATTATAAAAAGCCGTTCCAAATTATTAACCTGTGTTGCAAATGTAATTATATCATATTGACATAATATTGTCAATTATATTTTTCAATATTTTTTGTGTATTTATTATTTATATCTGTCTGCTTGCCATGTCCCTTGGGGAAAACTTATTTTCTAGTTGCTATCCCCCAGTCGCTACGTTAACACCTCATCAGTCAGGCTGCGCCTGACAGCTTCCCCTCAAGGGGAAGCCTCTCTTGCCTTCCCCTTGAGGGGAAGGTGGGTTTTTGCCCGAACGGGCAAAAAGTCGGATGAGGTGTTCTCTTTTGCAAATTTGTTTATCAACGTACCGCGCCTTTAACACATAATCTCTCTAAATTCGATTATATGCCGCGTGATTTTGGCTGTCAATATCGTCTGCAAGATTGGTCGTTATTTTGCAGGATTGGTCATATTCACGTATTCCCCAAATATTGTGTTACGCTTTATTTTATGATTTTCTCTTATTCATTCATTATAAGGCGCGCGATTTCGGCCGTCAATATTTTATGTCCAAGAGGGAAACATTCATGTCTAAGTGGGATTCTTTATTACCACAAGAAATTATATCACAAATATTTCCCTATGCACGCGACCTTGCGTAAGTCGCGTACTTTTTTGCGTAAGCCGCAAATTTGTTTCCGCTTCACGCAAATTTGCCCTAAAAATTATCCCTATATTATATAAGACAACTTTTAAAGATGAAAATGACAACTTTTTTCGATAAAATTTATTTAATTTCCGAATTTTGTAAAATTATAACAATTTCATCTTTTTCATTTCGCCTTGTATTGTGCATATTTTGTTATTAATAATAACAATCCATTTCTTTTTTACAAAAGAATTATAACACAAAAACAAGCGAAATTTCTTTTCATGTAATAATTAGGCCGTTTCATGTAATTTTTAATCCGCTTTGTGTTTTACGGTTATCATTTTTATATAAAAATATTTTATGTCTCAAGTATAGCGCCTTATATTTTTTTGTCAACGGCTGTATCGTGAACTACAGTTTTATATCGTGAACTGCATATTTTATAATACCTAAAGCGCGAAAATCGAGCGGCCAAAACATTACATTAAAACTATATCAATAAAAAAAGAACGCTGTCAAGCGTCCTTTGGCACGAAGCGCGCTAAATCGGGCACGAAGTGAAAAAATATTTTTATGAGGCGGATATTATCCGCCCACTTGCGAGCAAACGCGGAAATCGGAACATCAGTTTTGTTTGCGGACAATGGTGTAGTCGTCGCCGGGACGGTAGAACGGACATTCCTTGTGCCGCCCGAGCATTATCCTCGCCATGTCGTCCTCGTCCATATTGGCGAGGCAGACATATTCCTCGTAGTCCTCGTCGTAATCGTAATATATACATTCCTCGCACTTGCTGTTCATTTGTCTGCTCCTCCGCTTTGGTTTATGCCTCGATTTTATCACACGCGCCGAAAAGTGTCAATCATTATCGGGCAGAATTTTGGACGCGAGCCACAGTCCGCCGATGATAAGAGCGCACCACAGGATCTCGCCGCCCACCAGGATCAAATAGCGCTTTATGTCAAGCGGCGGAAGGGTATAAAGATACATCGAGTATTCCGAAAGCTGTCCGCCGTCCGCCATAAACGCGCCCGCAAAGCCGCTGTCCAAAAGCGGCGCGGCTGCGAAGGTCAGGCCGAGGGCGAACGCCGCCTGGACCGCTTTGCCAAGCGCGTAGTACTTCATCGAAAGGCCGCTGTCCGAGATGATCGACGCGGTCTGGAAAAATACCGACAGACCCGACAGCGCCAGAAACATCGAGATAAGCGGGAATTTAATTCCCGGCGCCATGCTCATTTTTGAGACCTCGGCGATACCGCCCGTTATCTCGAGCAGACAATTCAAAAACTCGTGCCCGCAAAAACGCGGAATGACGCTCTCCGCCACCGCGAAAAACACCACAAAGCCGCACACGTTTAAAATAGTCGTGACGCTTTTTGCCACCGAGCCGCCGAGCGCGTCCGCCAGCTTCGCGGCCGCGTGACCGTTTTTGACAAGCCTCGGGTTTATCACTTCCTCCTCTCCGCGGACAAGGCGCGCGGTCACAAAGCCCGCCAGCAGCGCCGCGGCTATGTGGATCATATATAATATCCCGCCGATACGGGCGCTGCCGCTCATGGCGACTCCCACCGTGCCGATTATAAACAGCGGACCCGAATTGTTGCAGAAGCACAGCAGCCGCTCCGCCTCGATTTTGGATATTCTGCCCGAATTGTAAAGCTCCGCGGCGCATCCCGCGCCGACGGGATAGCCGCTGACTATCCCGAGGACCACCGCCAGCGCGCCGCTGCCGTCGACCTTAAACGCCGGTCGCATGACGCCGCTCAGCGCTCTGCCGCATATTTCGGCGCCGCCCAGCGCCACGAGCAGATTGCTGGCGACAAAAAACGGAAACAGCGACGGGATCACCGACGACGCGCACAGCGTCAGAGCGTCCGCCGCCGCGCTCATGCAGCGCTCGGGCCAAAGCCCCAGACACAGGATCATGCAGCACAGGCACAGCATAACCGCGCCCCTGAGCCATCTCATAAAATCACCTCCGGTTAAACTTATGCTTTCGCATTTAATTTAATTCGGATATTGATTTGGTTACGCTTTTGTGATATAATATAAAAAAACTATTCGGCGGTGCTTCATATGAGTTATGAAAGAATTATTGAAAAGGCAAAAAAATATAATTCTGTTAAGGATAAAATTAACAGAATCACTTTGTCGTCCTACGAAAAAGATTTTGAGCTGACATTCACTCATAACTCGACCGCCATTGAGGGCAACACGCTCACGCTGATTGAAACCAAGCTGCTTCTTGACGACGGCATATCGGTCGGCGGAAAAGACCTTCGAGAGGTATACGAGGTCGTTAACCACAGCAAAGCGTATAAATACGTAAAAAAATGTATTAGTGAAAAAAAGTCTCTTGATGAAAACATCGTGAAAGACCTGCACGAGATCCTGACCGAGAATATCATGCCGGGCGGAATATACAGAAATCAGGATGTTCGCATTACCGGAGCGTCCCACACGCCACCGTCGGGCATGGACATGTATAACCAGATAAAAGCTTTTTACGCCGACCTTGACGCGAAAAAAGACTCGCTCGGCCCGATCGAATACGCGGCTTGGACGCACGCCGAATTTGTGAGGATACATCCGTTTGTTGACGGAAACGGCAGAACGGCGAGGCTGATTATGAATTATCAGCTTTTGTCCGCGGGTCTCCTCCCCGTGTCGATCGCTAAAGAAAACAGGCTGGATTATTATAACGCGCTTGAGGCTTACGCCGCGGATGGCGGACTTGAACCGTTCTCGGATCTGTTGGCTGAGCTTGAGGAAAAGCAGCTTGATCTTTATATAAATCTCGCGAAATAACAAATAATCATTGCAATATTAAGCGTGATATGTTATATTTATATTAATAAATTTATTTAACCGAAAAAGGAGTGTTGGAAAATGAGATATGTTGTAGGCGTTGATATCGGCACCAGCGGCACAAAAACCGTGCTGTTCGACGAAAAGGGCACCGTTATGGCCGACTATTTGGTGGAATACCCGCTCTATCAGCCGAAGATCGGCTGGGCAGAGCAGGACCCCGAGGACTGGTGGCACGCTACCTATTCAAGCGTTAAGGCGGTTATCGAAATGTCAGGCGTTGACCCCAAGGACATCAAGGGCGTCGGACTCTCGGGACAGATGCACGGTCTGGTTATGCTGGACAAAGACGGAAACGTGCTGCGCAAGTCGATCATCTGGTGCGACCAGAGAACCACCGCCGAGGCCGACGAGCTGACCGAGAAGATCGGCAGAGACAAGCTGATCGAGATAACCGGCAGCCCCGCGATCACGGGCTTCACCGCGGCGAAAATACTGTGGGTGCAGAAAAACGAGCCCGAGCTTTACGCGAAGGCCGCCAAAATACTGCTTCCCAAGGACTACATAAGATACAAGCTGACCGGCGAGTTCGCCACCGAGGTTTCGGACGCCAGCGGAATGCAGCTGATGGATATCAAAAGCCGCTGCTGGTCGGATGAGATACTTGAGAAATTAAACATAGACAAAAACCTGCTGGGCAAGATGTACGAGTCATGCGAGGTGACCGGAACGGTTCACGCCGAGGCTGCGGAACTGACGGGGCTCAGCGAGGGCACGATCGTTGTGGGCGGCGCGGGCGACCAGGCCGCGGGCGCCGTGGGCAACGGCATAGTAAAGCCCGGCATCATCTCGTCCACTATCGGAACATCGGGCGTTGTTTTCGCCCATATGGACAATCTTGAGATCGACAAGGGCGGCAGAATGCACATTCTGTGCCACGCCGTTCCCGGAAAGTGGCACGTTATGGGCTGCACCCAGGGCGCCGGACTGTCGCTCAAATGGTACCGCGACAACTTCTGCCACGCCGAAATGGACGCGGCGGAAGGCATGGGCGCCGACCCGTACTACCTTATGGATAAGCAGGCGGAAAGAGTCGCTCCGGGCTGCGAGGGTCTCATCTATCTGCCATACATGATGGGCGAGAGAAGCCCGATAAACGACCCCG
>CANRHV010000024.1 GCA_947630505.1 uncultured Monoglobus sp.
GGCGGAAGCGCGTTTGTTGAGAGAAACGTGTTCAGAAACGTTAAGTACCCCATGCTGATATCAATGCAGGCCAGCGATGTGCACGGCTCAAACGAGGGAACGTTCTCGGGCGAGGCCGGAGGAATGATAAAGGCGTATGACAACGATATTCGGATAGGCTCTCAGTCACAGACATACTTCACGCAAAACCACCCCGAGACGGACGGCACAATAGACGCTTATGAGGTAACCGATAAGTCGGTGAAGGTGCCCGACACATACAAGAGCAAAGAAGGCGGAAGCACCTACAGCAACTTCGACACAGCTTCAAATATGTATAAGTATACATCCGACCCGGTAAGCGCGGTTGTGGCAAAAGTAGAGACATACGCGGGCAGAGTACAGGGCGGCGACTTTAAATATGATTTTGATGATGCGATAGAGGACGCGGATTATGATCGTATCCCCGAGCTCGGCGACAGCCTTAAAAACTACAAGACAACGCTGAAGCACAGCTACATCACACCTGCCGCATATCCGGCGACGGACGGCTCGGCTCCTCTGCCGGGTCCCACAACGCCGCCTATCCCGACGAATATTCCGATAACGCCCGCGCCCGAGTTAACTCCCGAGCCCGAGTTAACTCCCGAGCCTACGGATGCTCCGATAACGCCTACGCCCGAGGTAACGGCTACGCCCGAGCCTACAGATGTTCCGTCGACGCCTATGCCCGAGGTAACGGCTACGCCCGAGCCTACGGATGTTCCGATAACACCCGCGCCTGTGGTAACGTCGACGCCAATACCTACGGATGTTCCGGTGACGGCAACGCCCGCGCCCGTGATAACGGCAACGCCTGAGCCGACGCTTGTGCCAACGCTAAAGCCCACCGAGGTTCCGGCTGATATTACCGGCATCAGGATCAAGTCGAATCCGAGTAAAACAACGGTAGTCGAGGGCACGGCGCTTGACACGAGCGGCCTTAGTGTCGAGGCGGTCTACAGCGACGGCAAGGCCGAGGAAATAACCGATTACACGCTGAGCGGCTATGAGCCGAACGCTTTGGGCAAGCAGACGATCAACGTTGAGTATAACGGCTTTAAGACGACGTTTGAGATAACGGTCGAGGCCAAGAAACTCATAGGCATATCGGTTACGCAAAAGCCCGACAAGCGCGCTTACATACAGGGCGAGCAGCTTGACACGACCGGAATGATCGTGACCGCGATGTACAACAACGGCACAAGCGAGGAGATCACAGGCTATAATGTTTCGGGCTACGACCCGAACTATGCGGGCAGTCAGACTATAAGCGTATCGTATAACGGATTTTCGACGGCGTTCACCGTGACGGTGTCTGCGAAAGAGCAGACGAGCGGCACAGCCGAGACGCCGAAGATAAGCATATCGAGCTTTATCGGCGGCAAGACCGTGACGCTGACGACGGCCACCGAGGGCGCGCAAATTTACTACACGCTTGACGGTTCCGCGCCAAGCATATCATCAAGTCTCTACAGCGGCCCGATAACGTTGACCGAGACAGCCTCGGTAAAGGCGATAGCGGTGAAAGACGGAATGGATCAGAGCAAGACAGCGGGCGGCAAGATAACGGTCGGCAATACCGAAACGCCGATATCCAGCCACAACGCGGGACAGCTTGAGGTAGGAACCGTTATAACTTTGCGCTCCGAAACGGCGGGCTCGATGATATACTACACCACCGACGGCAGCGAGCCCACGACCGAGAGCAGGAGATATTCGGGCGGCATAGCGATAACCGACGACGTTACGATAAAGGCGATAGCCGTGAAGGACGGATACAAAAACAGCGGAGTATTCGAAGCGGCGTACACGGTGCCGAAGATAGAGCCGGGAAGCGCGGCGATATCTGTAGGCTCGGCGTCGGGAGCCGCGGGAGACGCGATATCCGTGCCGGTATACCTGTTTATGGAAGGCGAGAGCGGAATAACCGATTACAGATTCACGCTGAATTATGACGCGTCAAAGTTTGAGTATCAATCGGTGACACCCGCTGAGGGAGCGTCGGCGGCCGATCTGTTCACGTCGGCAAACGGAGGCGCGGTGACGGTGCTGTACAGCGGAGCCGCGATAGAGAGCGGCGAGGTATGCAATATAAACCTGAAGGCGCTTGAGAGCGACGAGGACGGCGAGTACCCGATCACGATAGTGAAGGACAGCGTTAAGATAGAGACCGAGACCGAAGATAAATTCAATATCGAGATAACCGACGGAGCGATAACGCTGATAGGCTCGATAAACTCGAATCTTGAGCTCAAGTCTGACGTAATGCTGACCGACGCGAGCGGCAACGACATAACGGACAGCGCGAAAGTGAAAGGCGAGGTAACGGCGAACGTGACGCTGGAGAACGCGAGCGGAGACGCGGCGATAGAGCCCGCTACCGTGAACATAATAATGGCGGTATACGACAGAAACGACTGCTTAGTTAGCATGTCGACAATGGACGCGGACCTGAGCGACCTTAACTACGTGTTTACAAACACGGTTGATATCCCCGAGGGCGTCGAGGTAGGCAGCATAAAACTCATGGTCTGGAACGGCCTGAGCGACATGACGCCCATGTCCGCCGCAAGCGAGATACTTTAAAAAATCCAGATAAAAAAGGCTCCCCTTCCTTATAGGAGGGGAGTTTTTTAGGCTCGCCCCTTGGGGCGAGGCAAACGGGCGGATAATATCCGCCCCTACGGCATAATAAAACCTGTAGGGGCGGCAATCTGCCGCCCTATTCCATTGTTCTTTTTAAATTTTCCGCTTGGGCGAGCATTTCGGCGGCGGCGCGCCTTGTGGTATCGGTCACCGAGACGCCGCCGATTATGCGGCTCAGCTCGTCCTTGCGCTCGCTCTCGCCGAGCAGGCGCACCTTGGTGGTGGTCTCGCTGTCGCTGCTGCTCTTTTCTATCAGATAGTGGCTGTCGCCCATCGAGGCGATCTGCGCCAAGTGGGTTATGCACAGCACCTGCTTTTCGCGCGATATCTTGCATATTTTTTCCGAGATGCGCTGCGCCGCTCTGCCACTGACGCCGGTGTCTATCTCGTCGAATATCAGCGTGTCCACAATGTCGCCCTTTGACAGCACGGATTTTATCGCCAGCATTATGCGCGACATCTCGCCGCCCGAGGCAATCTTGCTCAGGGGCTTTAAGTCCTCGCCGGGGTTGGCAGAGATCAGAAATTCTATACTGTCTCCGCCGTTTATCGTGAAGTCGGAGGGCTTTATGTCAACCGCGAACACCACGCGGCCCATGTCAAGCTCCGACAGCTCTTTCATTATCATTTGCGAAAGCCGCACCGACGCCTCGCGTCTGCTCTCGGTCAGAATATCGGCCGCGCGCTCGGTCTCTTCTTTGGCGGTCTCGATTCGGGCCCGCATTTCCTCAAGGCGGCTTTCGAGATTTTCGATAGTCTCAAGCTCCTTTTTGCAGCTCTCGCCGTAGGCGATTATCTCGGGCACATCGGCGCAGCCGAATTTGCGCTTCATGTCGGAGATCAGCGCCAGGCGCTCCTGCACCGCGTCGATCTCGCCGGGCTCGAACTCCGCGTGGTCTATATATGATTTAAGCTCCCGCGTCACGTCGTCGATATCCGCAACCGCGGAGCTTACCGTCTCGCTGTAGCCGCGCAAACGCTCGTCGTGCTCGGCCGCGTCCTCAAGGGCTCGACTTGCGTCGATCAGCATGTCGTAGGCCGATGACGCGTTCTCGTCGCCGTAGAGGCTGCTGTACGCCTCGTACACTCCGTTTAATATCTTTTCCGCGTTCTCAAGGAACTCGAAGCGAGCGTTCAGCTCGTCCTCCTCATCGGGCCTGAGAGCCGCCGCCTCGATCTCGCTCACGCGGAACTTCAGCATTTCGACGCGGTGCTCCTTGTCGGTCTCGGCTCGGGTCAGCTCGTCGTATTCCGCGGTCAGGTCGGTGTATTTGATGAATTTTTCGGCGTAGGCCTCCCGCTCAGCGGCGTTGCCCGCGAACTCGTCCACAAATCCGCGGTGCCTCGACGGCACCAGCAGCGCCTGATTGTCAAGCTGGCCGTGGATAGTGAGCAGCAGCTCGCCGATCTCCCGCGCCACCGACAGCGGTATGACCCGCCCGTTGACGCGGCAGGTGCTTTTTCCCGCCGCGGTGATCTTGCGCGACAGTATGATAAGCCCGTCCTCGGTCTCGATCTCAAGCTCAGCCAGCTTTTCCTCGGCCTCGCCGCTCACCTCAAACACCGCCTGGGCGAACGCGTGGTCCGCGCCGCTTCGGATCAGGTCCTTGGCCGTCCTGCCGCCAAGAGCCATGTTTATCGAATCGATCAGGATAGACTTTCCCGCGCCGGTCTCGCCGGTCATAACGTTAAAGCCGGGCCCGAATTCTATATTCACCCGCTCGATTATCGCCACGTTTTTTATCTCAAGTTCAGTCAGCATGTTCTCACCTCAATTTAAGAGTTCCGCTCAGTCCGAAAGCTTGTCTCGCAGCACGTCGAAGAAGGTCGTGTCGTTGAGCTTCACCAGAGCGGTGCTGTATTTCGATTTTTTTATCCTCACGCGCTCGCTGTCGCCGCGCAGCTTGTATATCATTTTTCCGTCGGCTCTGACCACCGCGGCGCATCTGTAGGGCTCGCGGTGGGTTATCTCTATCACCCGGTCAGCCGGGATCACCGCCGAGCGCGCCTTGAGCGTGTGTGGGCAGATTGGGGTTATTATCATTCCGTCGACCTCGGGGTGCATGACCGCGCCGCCCGCCGACAGTGAATAAGCCGTCGAGCCCACAGCGGTAGCGACGATTATGCCGTCCGCGGCGTACTCGCTCATTTCCGTGCCGTCGACCTTGACCTCGACCGTCACCATTTTGTAGTCCTCGCCGCTTATGATAAGGTCGTTGAGCGCCTTCTGCCGCTCAAGTATCTCGCCGTCCGCGCCGATTATCTCGATATCCAGCATCATGCAGTTGTCAACGCCGCACTTTCCGACCAGCACGTCGTCAAGGGGCGCGTAGCTGCCCTTCTCAATGCGAGCCAGAAATCCCAGGTGGCCCATGTTGACACCCACGATGGGCAGCTCGTAAGCCGCGGCGTCCACCGCGGCCTCAATGATCGTGCCGTCGCCGCCCAGAGCGATCAAAAGTTCCGCGCCCGAGAACACCGATTCGCGGTCGGTGAACGCGGCGCGGACGCCCTCGTCTCGGCAGAACGCCTCAAGATAGGGCGCGAAATCGTTTTCGATCAGCAGCTCGCAGTCGAATTTTTTCAGATATTTTATGAGATTTATCGTTTCTTTGCAGTTTTTGTCTTTCAGTATGTTTGGTACCAGCGCGATAGTTTTCATTTGTTACACTTCCTTAACGTAGGGAATAGGGACACCTCATCAGTCGGCTCCGCCGACAGCTTCCCCTCAAGGGGAAGCCTCTCTTGCCTTCCCCTTGAGGGGAAGGTGGGTTTTTGCCCGAACGGGCAAAAAGTCGGATGAGGTGGCGACGCAGGGACTGGGTATCCCCCCCTCAGTCGGGCTTTGCCCGACAGCTCCCCCGAGGGGGAGCCGGGACGTCGGGGTCTCATACAGCAAATCGTTAATGATCTACGGCCTTGTTTATGTTTGCAAACGAAGTACTTTGGCTAAACGAACCCGCTTCGCGGCTCCGGCCACAGCCGTCCCCTACGGATTTGGGGAGTCTATTTAATTGCCTCCTCCTGGGAGGAGGTGTCAGGCGTAAGCCTGACGGAGGTGGGCATAGTTCCCGGAGCCTATTCCCTAGTCGCTACGATGCGAATCTTCTACTGTTTTTTGTATGTCTATGTTTATGTCGCGGGGCGGGTCGGCGGGGCGGGGCTTTCTGATGTGCATAAGGTACTCGATGTTGCCCTCGGGGCCTTTTATCGGCGAGTAGTCGAGGCCGAGGACCTCGAACCCGTTTTCGGCCGCGATGTTCAGCGCCTTTTCGATCACCTCGATATGCACGCTTTTGTCGCGCACGACGCCTTTTTTGCCGACCTTTTCGCGCCCCGCCTCGAACTGGGGCTTTATCAGGCAAACGCCCTCGCCGCCCTCTTTGAGCAGCTTAAACGCGGGCGGCAGTATCAGAGCCAGCGATATGAACGACACGTCTACCGAGAAAAAGTCGATCGGCTCGGGCACCTGTTCGTCCGTTACGTACCTGAAATTGGTGCGCTCCAGGTTCACGACCCTCTCGTCCTGCCTGAGCTTCCACGCCAGCTGTCCGTACCCCACGTCGATCGCGTACACCCGCGCGGCTCCGTTTTTCAGCATACAGTCGGTGAAGCCGCCGGTCGACGCGCCCACGTCCATGCAGATTTTTTTGTTAAGGCTCACGGGAAAGACCTTCATCGCCTTTTCAAGCTTCAGGCCGCCGCGGCTGACATAGCGCTGCGAATTGTCGCGTATCTCGATCTTCTCGCCGCCCTTTATCTGCTGCCCCGCCTTCATTGCCTTTTGGTTGTCTATATACACGCAGCCCGCCATTATGACCGACTGCGCCTTGCTCCTTGTCTCTATATATCCGTTGTTTACCAGGTAGTGGTCAAGTCTCTCGCTCATATTTTAACTTCCGTTCCGCTTTTCAGATGTTGTTTTATTTTCTCGGCGATCTTCTCGGCCGAGAGTCCGTATTTGTCCTCAAGCTCGCTTATCCTGCCCTGGCATATGGGCTCGTCGGGATAGGCGCACTTGAGTATCCTCATACCGAGCGCCTCCTCAAGTATCATGCCGAATCCGCCGCTTAAAACGTTGTTCTCGACCGAAACGACGAGCTTTGCCCTTCTCGCCGCTTCCTCGATCGGGCGCTTGTCAAACGGCTTTATCGATACCGCGTCGGCCACGGCCGCGGAATATCCCGAATCTTCAAGGATACGCGCCGCCTCGACCGCGTTTTTGAGCATTACGCCGACCGATACTATCAAAACGTCGGGCCGCTCGCGGTCAATTATAATTCTCGGCCGCGGACGGATATTTTCGGAAAGACGCGGCACCTCGGCGCCTATGTCCGCCTCGCTCAGGGCGGCTCCTCTGGGATAGCGCACCGCCCCGGGCCCGCCGCTGTTTATAAGATATTTGAGCATCGGCTCCAGATCGTCGGCGATCGCGGGGGAGAGTATCGTCATTCCGGGCATGTGCGACAGATATGATATGTCATACACGCCCTGGTGGGTCTCGCCGTCTCCGCCCACCGGGCCCGAGCGGTCGACCGCGAGCACGACCGGCAGCTTCTGGAGCGCGACATCGTGCAGCAGTTGATCGTAGGCCCTCTGCAAAAACGTGGAATACACCGCGAAAACCGGCCTCATGCCGCCTCTCGCCAGGCCCGCCGAAAAGGTGACGGCGTGCTGTTCGGCTATACCCACGTCGAAAAACCGCTCGGGATATTTTTTCGCGAAATTCTTGAGCCCCGTTCCGTCGGGCATCGCCGCGGTGACTGCGGCTATTCTATTATCGCTCTCCGCGAATTTGCAAATTGTCCTGCCGAAAAGGCTTGACCAGCTCTCGCCGCCCGAGCCCTTGTGCAGCTTTCCGCTCTTTATGTCAAAGCTGCCCACGCCGTGGTACAGGTCGGGGTTGGCCTCGGCGGGCGGATAGCCCTTGCCCTTTTTGGTGCGCACATGAATAAACACGGGCTTGGTCGCGGTTTTGGCGTAGTCGAACACTGCCTCCAGATGCTCTATATCGTGGCCGTCCACCGGGCCCATATAGAAAAATCCCATGCTCTCAAACAGCGAGCTGCTCTCGACCATCACGTTTTTGATGTCGTTTTTAACGCGGCTCAGGCCTTTTTTGGTGGGCGCGCCGAGTATGGGAATGTTGTCGAGCGCCGACTTGACGTCGCCCTTGAGCTTTAAGTACTTGCCCGCGTTTCTGAGTTTTTTCATCGCGCGGGAAAAGCCGCCCACGTTTTTTGATATCGACATGCCGTTGTCGTTATAAACTATTATCAGGTTTTCGGAATTATGCCCCGCGTGATTCAAGGCCTCGTAGGCCATGCCGCCCGTCATGGCGCCGTCGCCTATGACCGCTATGCTCGATCCCTTCTCGCCTCTCAGCTCCTTGCTCTTGGCGATGCCGAAGGCCGCCGAGATCGAGGTCGAGCTGTGGCCCGTGTTGAACGCGTCGCGCTTGTCCTCCTCGTATTTGGGAAAACCGCTGAGACCGCCGAATCTGCGCAGCGTTTTAAAATCCCCGCCTCTGCCGGTGAGGATCTTGTGGGCGTAGCTCTGGTGGCCGACGTCCCAGACTATGCTGTCTCCGCCGCCGATGTCAAACGCTCTGTGCAGCGCGACGGTCAGCTCAACCGCGCCCAGAGACGAGGCCAGATGTCCGCCGCGGCGCGACACCGCGGAGATTATGAAATTTCTGATCTCGGCCGAAAGCTCATTAAGCTCATCATAGCTCATGGCCTTCAAATCAGTCGAGGTATAATTCTGTTTTAACATAATAAAATAATAGCGATATAACAGCAATTTATAATTGCTCCGTAAATTTCGGGGGGCGCGGACCTCCGCGTCCCCCTCTTAAAAACCGTTTCGCGTTATCCGCCTTAAAGCGGCGTCACTCTGTGGATAATGTGCAGGATGTTGCCGTCCGGGTCCTCGAAGTACATGGTGCCGATACCCTTGGCGCTTACCGCCGCGTCTATCAGAACCTTCACTCCGGCGCCCTTCAGCTTTTCAACCATGCCGTCAAAGTCGTCTACCGAGATGGCGATGTGGCGGATGCCTATCGTCTTCATCTCGTCCTTGGCGCCCTCTATGTCGGACTTCTGGAACTCGATCATTCCGCCGTCGTCCGCCTTTAAGAAGAACGTGCCCTTGCCGTTGTCATACACAACCTTCCAACCGAACATGTCCATGTACCAGTCCTTCAGCGCGGCTGTGTCCTTCGCGCAGATACAGATATGCTCAATACCGATCATTTTTCATTCCTCCTAATAAATTAATAAATAAAATTTTTATATTATTTGTATCTTTTTTGCAGCTCAACAAATATGTCATCCCAGGTGAGGCCCTGCTCCACCAGCACCACCGACAGGTGGTACAGCAGGTCGGCGGTCTCGTACTGTACCTCGGACTTCACGTAATTCTTCGACGCGATAATGACCTCCGAGGCCTCCTCGCCGACTTTTTTGAGCATCTTGTCTATACCCTTTTCGAACAGATAATTGGTGTAGGAGCCCTTTTTGGGGTGGTTCACGCGGTCGACTATGACGTTATAAACATCATAAAGTATGCCCGGCTTAGCCGCAGTGCCCGTGGGGATCTCCTCGAGTCTGCCGTCCTTGACCCTGCGGTAGAAGCAGGAGTGGTTGTTGGTGTGGCAGGCGTTTCCGGTCTGCTTTACTTTGAGCACGATAGCGTCCTGGTCGCAGTCGACGTACATCTCGACCACGTCCTGAAAGTTCCCGCTGGTCGCGCCCTTTTCCCAAAGCTGCTGTCTGCTGCGGCTGAAGTAGGTGGCGTGGCCGGTCTTTATCGTCTCCCTTATGCTGTCGGCGTTCATGTAGGCAAGCATAAGCACCTCGCCGCTCACGCTGTCCTGCGCCACGGCGGGGATCAGTCCGTCCTTGTCAAACTTTAAGTCCTTTATAAAATCCGATTTGATGATGTCCATATGATTCACGTCCTTTTCTGTATTTTCGGCCTCGGCCAGCGCGCGGCTGAGGTCAATGTCCTTTGTGTAAAGCGCCTTGCCTATTATCGCGCCCTCGACGCCGATCTTTTTGAGGGCGGCCACGTCCTCTATCTTCGAGACTCCGCCCGACGCCACAACGTCTATGCCCACGGCGTTTACCATATCTTTCATGGCCTTGAGGTTGGGGCCGCCGAGCATTCCGTCGGTGGCTATGTCGGTGTATATCACGGTCTTAACTCCGGCGCGCTCCATCTCTTTGGCGAACTCCGCCGCGTCGGCCGAGCTGACTTCCTCCCAGCCGCTCACCGCGACCTTGCCGTCCTTGGCGTCGATCCCAACCGCCACGCGCTCGCCGTATTTCTGAGCCGCGGCGCGGGCGAAGGCGGGATTTCTGAGCGCCGCCGTGCCCAGGATAACTCTGCGCACTCCGGCCTCAAGATAGCGGTCGACCGCGGTCATGTCCCGTATTCCGCCGCCCACCTCGATCTTCGCCGAGACCGACTTGGCGATTTTTGCGATAAGGTCAAAATTCGGCATATCACCCGAGCGGGCGCCGTCCAGATCGACTATGTGGATAAACTTCGCGCCGAGGCGCTCCCACTCCTTTGCGACCGCGATCGGATCGTCTCCAAACACGGTCTTTTGCGAGTAGTCGCCCATTTTGAGGCGCACGCACTTTCCGTCTATTATGTCAATGGCGGGATAAATCGTCACTTCGAGATCTCCCCCTTTATCCTCAGTATGATGTCCATTATCTTGTCGCGCTTGAGCTTCATGCTGACGCGGTTGACCACCAGCCGCGCCGACAGGTCGCACACGTCCTCAAGCACCTCGAGCCCGTTCTCTTTAAGGGTTTTGCCGCTCTCCACGATATCCACGATAACTTCCGATAAGCCGACCAGCGGGCCGAGCTCCACCGAGCCGTTCAGCTTTATGATGTCGACCGTTCTGCCCTTGACCTTCTGGAAATACTCGCGGGCAATGTCGGGATATTTGCTTGCGACCCTCGTGATGTTGCGGCTGCCCAGACTACCCTTGAGCTCCCTCGGCCCCGCGACCGCCATTTTGCAGGCGCCGAAACCCAGATCAAGGACTTCGTAAAGATTCTTGTCGCTCTCAAGCAGCGTGTCCTTGCCCGCGACGCCAATGTCCGCCGCGCCGTATTCCACGTAGGTTGGCACGTCGGAGGCTTTTACCAGAATGAATTTTATCTTGTTTTTCTCGTCGGTGAATATGAGCTTGCGGCTCTCCTCTTTGAGCTCGCTCACGTCAAAGCCGATCTTTTCGAATATGTCCACCGACAGCTCCGCCAGTCGTCCCTTGGCAAGCGCCACTGTCACGCACTCGCTGTCGCGCCGCGTGTCCTCTCCGCGCTCCTCGTCATAGAGCGTTTCGAGCACGCGCTCCACACCGACCGCGATGCCGGTTGCGGGAACGTCTCTGCCGAATTTTTCCAGCAGACCGTCGTATCTGCCGCCGCTGCATACCGGAAAGCCCACGCCGTATGTAAATCCGCGGATTATTATTCCGGTATAGTAGTCGATGTTCTGCACCATTCCCAAATCGAACGAGACGTATTTGTCAAGCCCCTTTTGGGTCAGGATATAGTAGACCTCTTTAAGGTTTATCAGCGCGTCCTTCGAGCGTCGGTTCAGGCTGCGGTCGTCGATGGCCGCGTCCACTATCTCGATTCCGCCGAACATGGTCGAAAGCGATGCGAACCTCTGCCGCATGTCGCCGTCCACTCCCATATCAGACAGGTCGTTTTCAACCGCGATAAAATCCTTGTCGTTGATGTGGCGGCGCAGAATGTCGCTCTCGCTGTCCGAAAGCCCCGCCTGCTCCACCAGGCCTTTAAAAAATTCCACCTGCCCCAGGTCGATCTGGAAATTTTTTATTCCCGATTCCCCGAGGGTCTTGATCGCGATCTCGATGACCTCCGCGTCGGCCGAGGGGCTCTTATCGCCGATCAGCTCAACGCCCGTCTGGGTGAACTCCCTCTGTCGCGCGCGGCTGAAATTTTCCTCGTTGCGGAACGCGCTGCCGAGGTACGACACGCGTATCGGAAAGTCCTCTTTTTTGGCCTTGGTGGCTATCATTCTCGCCACCGAGGTGGTTATGTCGGGGCGGAGCGCCAGCATGCGGCCGTTGGTGTCGAAAAACTTGAACATGTGCTCCGCCTGGGTCGGCGTCGTCACGTTGTACACGTCAAAATATTCAAAGGTGGGCGTCCGCACGGGCCTGTAGCCGAACGAGCCGAACACCTCCATCGCCTTGTTCTCTATCCGAAGTTTCAGCTCACACTCGTCGCACAGCACGTCCGCCAGTCCGGTGGGAGTGTGGGTAATCCTTCCTTTGTTCAAATGTATCACTCCAAAAAAATATTGCTTGCGGAAACAAAGTTTCCCATTAAAAATATTATAACACTTATCAGGCGCGTAAGTCAATACATTATTTAAAATAAGCCGACAAACAAGACCTCCGCCCGCCTTTTTTCGAGCTTGACACTCCGCGGCGCAGTCCGAGCCATATGCGCGAACATTATATAAACAAAATAAAACAAATAAAAATTATAATAAATACAGCGCGCGTAAAAAATTTAATAATTTTGAAAACGAGAAAAGCGACTATTCCGCCATCGAGGATAAGATACTTGATATGATGATGGAAGGATAGGAGGGTTATAAACACCTCATCCGACTTTTTGCCCGTTCGGGCAAAAACTCACCTTCCCCTCAAGGGGAAGGCAAAAAAAGGCTTCCCCTTGAGGGGAAGCTGTCAGACGAAGTCTGACTGATGAGGTGTCAACGTAGGGACTAGGTATTAGAGACTAGGGACTAGGAAACCCCTCTCAGTCACCTTCGGTGACAGCTCTCCCCAAGGGGCGAGCCTGGTCCGCTACATCAAACTTTCCAGGGCGGCGTATATTTCGGGATATTTTTTCTTGAGGTTGAGGGGCCTGAAATCCCGATCGGTGAAGCCGTGGGTGGTGTATCCCTCGGCGAGAAGGCGCTCATCATTGCAGCGTATTATCTTATAATCGAAAATACACTTTGCGGCGCCCAGCCGTCTGAGGCTGACCTCTACCCACACGTCGTCCTGGTACTTTGCTCCGCGGATAAATTTGGCGTAACAGTCAAGGAGCGGCAGCAACACGCCCCGCTCCTCAACTTCACGGTAGGACATTCCGCAGGTTTTGAAAAACTCGGTCCTTCCCACCTCGAACCACGGAAAATATCTTGAGTGGTGCACTACGCCCATACTGTCGGTCTCGGCGTAGCGCACCGTTATCTTGGTCCTGAACAATTAAAACTCGCCTCTTAACGCGTTACATTATCTTGGCGACGCCGGAGTATACCTGGCCTCTGGGGCCGTCGATAGTCACGGTCGTGCCGTTTTTGAGCAGCTTGGTGGCTCCGTCAACGCCGACCAGCACGGGGATATCCAGCGTCATGCCCACGATCGCCGCGTGTGAAGTTGCGCCGCCCACCTCGGTGATGATGGCCGAGGCGCGTCTGCAAAGGGATATAAGCTCGTTGTTGGTCTCGTGGATAACCAGGATGTCGCCGTCCTCAAAGTTCTTGAGCGCCTCGTTGCTGTTGGCCGCTACGCAAACCTTGCCGCTGACCGAATTGGTGGAGATACTCTGGCCCGACGCCAGCATATCGCCCACCAGCTGCACCTTGAGCACGTTGGTGGTGCCGCTGATTCCCAGA
Source organism: uncultured Monoglobus sp. (assembly GCA_947630505.1). Taxonomy (GTDB): domain Bacteria; phylum Bacillota; class Clostridia; order Monoglobales; family Monoglobaceae; genus Monoglobus. The sequence goes on from CANRHV010000024.1 coordinate 13,354, forward strand.
GGCGATCCGCCCGTCAGAACGACAACGTCGCCCTTTTTGACGATATCGGTCTCCTCGACCGCGCACTCCACCGCGTGGGTGAACAGCTCGTCGCTTGTGTTTTTCATCTCGGTCAGGATCGGGGTTATGCCCCAGCTCAGGTTGAGCTGGCGCCACGCCTTCTTGCTCATGGTTCCCGCGATTATCGGGCAGCTGGGTCTGTAGGCCGCTATCTGGCGCGGCGTGTAGCCCGACTTGGACACCGTGATGATCGCGGTGGCGCCCAGATCGTGGGCGGTGGTGCAGGAAGAATGGCTGATCGCGTTCGAAACGCTTGGCGACTGCTCGATGTGCCGCGACTCAAACTGCGCTATGTAGTCTATTTTTTCCTCGGTCTTGTTGCAGATCTGCGCCATTGTTCTGAGAGCGCGGACGGGATACTTGCCCACCGCGGTCTCGCCCGATAGCATAACGATCGAGGTTCCGTCGTACACCGCGTTGGCAACGTCGGATATCTCGGCACGGGTCGGGCGCGGATTATAGGTTATGCTGTCCAGCATCTGCGTGGCGGTGACGACCATCTTGCCCGCGCTGTAGCACTGCTGAATAAGCTTTTTCTGAATGGCGGGCAGCTCGTCGAACGAGATCTCAACACCCATGTCGCCTCTGGCGACCATGATTCCGTCGCTGACCTTGAGTATCGATTCAACGTTGTCAACGCCCTGTCTGTTCTCGATCTTTGAGATGATCTGGATGTCCTCTCCGCCGTTCTGCTCAAGTATGCGCTTGATCTCAAGCACGTCGAATGCTGAGCGAACGAACGACGCCGCGATAAAATCAAAGTCCTGCTCGATGCCGAACTTGATGTCCGCCTCGTCCTTCTCGCTCATGTAGTCCATGCTCAGCTCTATGCCGGGCACGTTGATTCCCTTGTGGTTGCTGACCGGGCCGCCGTTCATGACCTCGCAGATCACGTCGCCGCCCTTGACGTTTGAGACCACCATCTCGATCAGACCGTCGTCGATCAAAACCTTGTCGCCGGGGCGCACGTCCTCGGCAAGGTGCTTGTACGTGATCATGCAGCGCTTCTCGTCGCCCATGACCTTTTTGGGCGTGAGCGTGAACGTCTGGCCCGCCTCAAGCATTACCTTTCCCTCTTTGAAGTCGCCGGTCCTGACCTCGGGGCCCTTTGTGTCAAGCAGCAGAGCCACGGGCAGATTCAGCTCCTCGCGCATTTTCTTGACCGCGTTTATGCGGACAAGGTGATCCTCGTGCGTGCCGTGTGAAAAATTGATCCTGGCGCAGTTCATGCCGCCCAGCATCAGCTTTCTGAGCACCTCCGGGTCGTCGGTCGCGGGACCCAGGGTGCAGATGATTTTGGTTTTTCTTGTCATTTGTCTACCTCCCCTACATTTATTATTCCTGTTTTTGTATAAAGTTTTGCTTTTCCTCTGATCTTGATCGCCGAGGTGTTCTCGGTAAACTGAGCGATATACGCCTCGCCCTTGTCAAGCTTTTCCGTGTGGTGGAACTTCGTGTCCCTGCCGCGGGTCAGTCCGATGATCGTGACCCCGTCCTCCTCGGCGAGGACCGTTATATAATCCCCGAAGGTGCTCTCGTCCATAATACGCCTCCTGACTTAAATTTACTATTATTAATAATTATATAACAACAAAAACAAAAATGCAAGAAAAATCTGCGTAAATTTTATTAAATTTTACAAAACATTTGAGCGCGGCGATATAACGCCTATAAAACCTATTGACAAACTATGATAAAGCTGTTAGAATATTCTTGACAATTTGGAAAAAACCGTATATAATATCATACAATAGTATTCAGAGATAATTGGCAGGTGATTTAATGAATTGGGATTTTATCCTGAAATATCTCCCGTTGTATGAGACCGCGGCTCTGCTGACCGTCAAGATCGGTCTTATCGGCATCGCGCTGTCTATCGCGGTCGGGTTTTTGTGCGCGGCGGTCCTTTATTTCAAAGTGCCGGTTCTGAGACAAATTGTTATCGTATATATTGAGATAAGCCGCAACACTCCGCTGCTTATACAGCTGTTTTTCATATACTACGCCCTGCCCAAGGTAGGTATCGCCATGAGCGCGCAGCTCTGCGGAGTCATCGGTCTGGCGTTTCTGGGCGGCAGCTATATGGCCGAGGCGTTCAGGAGCGGCCTTGAGGCGGTGGACCCGATACAGAACGAGAGCGCGCTCAGTCTCGGAATGGAAAGGTCGCAGGCGCTCAGGTACGTGATTCTGCCTCAGGCGGTCTCGATAAGCGTTCCCGCCTTTGTGGCGAACATTATATTCCTGCTGAAGGAGACCAGCGTTTTCAGCGCGATAAGCCTCATGGACCTGATGTTCACGGCCAAAGACCTGATAGGACAGTATTACAAGACCACCGAGAGTCTGTTTTTGCTTGTTGTGTTTTATCTGATAATACTTCTGCCGGTTTCGATATTGGGCAGCTATGTCGAAAGGAGGCTGCGCTATGCCGGATTTGGGTCTTGACGTATTATTCAAGGGCAAAAACATGCTCCGTCTTTTGGGCGGACTTTGGGTCGCGGTCAGGATCAGCCTTATCTCGGTGGCGCTCAGCATACCTCTGGGCATACTGCTGGGCATAGTCATGACGTGGAAAAACCCGATAACCAAGACCGTCACCCGGATATATCTTGAGTTTATCAGGATAATGCCGCAGCTTGTGCTGCTGTTCATCGTGTTTTTCAGCTCCACCCGGACCTTCGGCTGGGACATCTCCGGAGAGCTCGCCTCGGTGATCGTGTTCACCGCATGGGGAACCGCCGAGATGGGCGATCTGGTGCGGGGCGCGCTGATAAGCATACCGAAGCACCAGTACGAGAGCGCGTCGGCTCTGGCGCTCAGCCCGTTTCAGACGTATTTTTACATAATAATACCTCAGACGGTGCGCAGGCTGATACCGCTTTCGATAAATCTTGTGACAAGAATGATAAAGACCACCAGCCTGATACTTATGATCGGCGTTGTGGAGGTGCTCAAGGTGGCGCAGCAGATAATCGAGGCCAACCGCATGTCGAGCCCCAACGCCGCCTTCGGGATATATCTGGTCGTGCTTATTATGTATTTCATGATATGCTGGCCGATAAGCATGTTGGCGCGTTATCTTGAAAAGAAATGGAGGTAGGACCATGGCCGAAGTACTGCTTAAAGTGAAGGACCTTGTGAAACAATTCGACGGCGGCACGGTGCTTGACGGCATCAGCTTTGACGTGCGCCGCGGCGAGGTGATCGTCGTGGTGGGCTCGAGCGGCTGCGGCAAGAGCACGCTGCTCAGGTGTATCAACGCCCTTGAGCCGATACAGGGCGGCAGCGTGGAGCTCGGCGGAGAGCCCGTGGTGTACGGCAGCAAAAACCTCGCCAAAATGAGGCAGCGGATAGGAATGGTTTTCCAGAGCTACGACCTGTTCCCCCACATGAACGTTATCGACAACATCCTGCTCGCGCCCCTGAAGGTGCAGAAGCGGAACAAGAGCGAGGCGCGCGCCGAGGCCATGGAGCTTTTAAAGCGCGTCGGCCTTGACGACAAGGCGGAGAGCTATCCGCGCCAGCTGTCGGGCGGACAGAAACAGAGAGTGGCGATCGTGCGCGCCCTGTGTATGCACCCGGTGCTGCTGCTGTTCGACGAGGTCACAGCGGCTCTCGACCCCGAGATGGTGCGCGAGGTGCTGGACGTTATGCTCGACCTAGCGGGGCAGGGCCGAACCATGATAATCGTCACCCACGAGATGCAGTTCGCGCGGGCGATAGCGGACAGAGTTCTGTTTATCGACAACGGAAAGATAGTCGAGGATTCGGATCCCGACACGTTCTTCGAGAACCCCAAGTCGGACAGAGCGAAACAATTTTTGAATATTTTTAATTTTGAAAGGAGCAAATAACTATGAGAAATTTAAGAAGAATTGCGGCGGCGCTGCTGGCGCTGACTATGGTATTCGCGCTGGCGGCCTGCGGCTCAGGCGGCGGCAACACGGCAGGCGCCGACACGGCCGCGGACAAGGCGGACACATCGGCGAAATACCGCACGCTTGACGAGATCAAAAAGGACGGCGAGATAAACATCGGCGTTTTCTCCGACAAGAACCCCTTCGGATATGTGGACGAGAACGGCGAGTACCAAGGCTACGACGTGTATTTCGCCAACCGCATAGGCGAGGACCTGGGCGTTAAGGTGAACTTCGTCTCGACCGAGGCTGCCAACCGCATAGAGTATCTACAGACCGGAAAGGTCGACGTTATACTCGCAAACTTCACGGTGACGCCCGAAAGAGCCGAGGAGGTAGACTTCGCGCTGCCATACATGAACGTGGCTTTGGGAGTTGTCTCGCCCGACAGCAGGATCATCACGAGCCTTGATGAGCTGACGGCCGACGATGAGGTCATAGTTATCTCGGGCACGACCGCCGAGACCTACCTCACCGAGAACAACCCGGATATCAAACTCCAGAAATACGATACATACGCCAACGCCAAGAACGCGCTTGAGAACGGAAACGCGGCGGCATGGGCCAACGACAACACCGAGGTCATAGCCTACGCGCTCCAGAACCCGGGCTACACCGTCGGCATACCCACGCTCGGCAGCAACGACACCATCGCGCCCGCGGTAACCAAGGGCAACGACACGCTGCTCAAGTGGCTGAACGACGAGATCGTGACGCTGGGAGAGGAAAACTTCTTCCACGCCGACTATGAGGAGACCCTGGTCGACACCTACGGCACCGAATACGAGGAAAGCCTCGTGGTAGAAAGCGGCAACGTAGCAAAGTAGCGATTAGTGATTAGCGAATAGCGAATAGGACGGGCGGCAGATTGCCGCCCCTACAGGTTTCATCACACCGTAGGGGCGGATATCATCCGCCCGTTTGCCTCGCCCCTTGGGGAGAGGTGGCAGGCGAAGCCTGACGGAGAGGGGTTAACGTAGGAACTAGGAAATAGCAACTAGTAACTAGGGTTACCCCTTTCAGTCACCTTCGGTGACAGATCTCCCCAAGGGGCGAGCCGGGACGCCGGGGTCGTCGTCCCATACGGCAAAAGTGCGCAAAATGTTGTAGGGGACGGCGCCCTCGACGTCCCGTCCCCTTTTGGATTTAATTGGGAATTATTTATTTTTTCAAATTTATATACTCGGCTGTGTCGGTTATCGGTTCGAGACTTCCGTCTTTGTTCCACACGAACACCTTTATATGGTCGGCTTTCGCGTTGTTTTCAAGCGTGCCTTGTATATTCCTTCCGTCGTAATCCGCGATATAACTGTCGATCAGCGCGTCGTTTTTGTCATAAAGCGCCACGTATACCTTTGATTTCTGCTTTTTGGTCGGCTCAACCAGATTGTCAAGATTTGTGCTTATCTCGATCCTGTCATTTTGAACAACGACCTCGCTCACGGGCATATCGTAGTTATAGTGAATAGAAGCATTGAGAAGCGGCTCATTATATGTGCCCATTTTTATATTATTCCACTCCTGCTCCGTTCCTATATAATATACGTCTTTCAAACCGGTGCAGTCCTTAAACGCACCACCGTCAATTCTTGTCACGCTGTTTGATAAAGTCACGCTTGTTAAATCAGTATTGCCACTAAACGCATCTTCATCGATCCATGTCACACTGTCGGGTATATTTAGGCTTGTTATTCCTTTACAGTAGTAAAACGCACCATCGCCAATCTTTGTCACGCCGTTGGGTATATCGACATTTCCCGGCGTGATGTGGCAGCGCTGAAAAGCACTGTTGCCTATATACTTTAAATTTTTAGGCAAATTGACTTCCGAACCGTAAAAAGCACTATTTTCAACCCTCTCTACGCTGTCGGGCAGTATTACTTTATCCGCGCCCGGGTGAGCGTACCGATACCCGAAAAATTCGGAACAAATCGATCTCGTTCCTTCTTTTATTTCAACAACAGTCGGAACAGGATAGCCTTTATAACCGAAAGCAATATCCCCTATATAAACAACTCCGTCGGGTTGATTATCATACCATGGAAGAGTGCCGTCACTCTCATAACTTTGACCTTCTATGCTGATCAGACCGGAAGGGAATTTAATATCGGCCAATTTCCTGCAATACGGCAAGATCGTGCCTATATACTTCACGCTATCAGGAAAAACAAGTTTGGTGATATTTTCATTATGCTCGATGGATCCCGGCCATTCTTGTGATTCTTTCGCAAATATTTCGTCGGCGACAACTCTCACTCCGTCGGGTATTATTACCTCTTTGCCGCTGCCCGTATATTCGACAAGTATATCGTCTCCCAAAAATCTAAAATCGCCCTTTTGACTTATTAAAGGTGTTCCCTTAAAAGCAAATAGACCGATATTCGTTAGGCTTTGGGGAATATTCATCTTTTTAAGCTTTGAGCATCCTTCAAAAGCGCATTCACTTATTCCCTCCAATGTGTCGGGCAAATTAACCTCCGACAAATTTACGCAGCCCGAAAAAGCATATGAACCTATATAGGTTAATTCGTCGGGTAAATTAACTTTTGACAGATTGACGCAGCCCGAAAAAGCAGAAGATCCTATATCGTTTAATTCATCGGGCAAATTAACTTCCGACAAATTCACGCAGTCCTTAAACGCGCCGGAACCTATATAAGTTAGTTCAGCGGGCAAGGCCAACTTTTTTATAGCGGTCACATAGTCTTTCCATGGTGCGGTTCGTCCGTAACCCGACATATCATACATTGAACCGTAGCCGCTGATCGTCAGAGTTCCGTCCGAGTCAAACTCCCATGTCAAATCCATGCCGCATTCGCCGCTGTCTATTATTGACGCGGCGCTTGCGGGGGTGAATGTCAGCAGCGCGCAAAGCATTGCTAATACCATACTTAAACATAAAATCCTTTTCATAAAAATATACCTCCTTGAAAAATAAAAAGTGTTTAGCCTCAATCGAAGCTAAACACGAAAAACACATAGCTCCGATTGTCGCCAAACAAATTTATCACAATTATTCCTGCATGTGAATAAAGAGCTTGCATTTTTGCCTAAAGGCATAAAAATACATGCTAAGAATAATCGCAATTATTAAATTTGTTTGGCATTTTCATTCTATCACATTATCCCCAAAAGGTCAATGCGGAATTTAAAAATATTCATTAATTTATATTTTTTGGAAATGATATTAGGGAAAGAGGTGGTTTTTATGGAAACGCAGATACGCTGTGATCTGGCGTTGGAGGCAAAGGAAATGTACTCCGAGAGCGTGGAGCACGAGCCCGACATGAGCGGGATATCGGTGGACGAGTACACCGAGGCGGACATCATAAAGGTGACGCGGGTGGTGATAAACAGCCCGAAGGGCGAGCGGAGCCTGGGCAAGCCGATGGGCGACTATATCACTATCGAGATGCCCCAAAGGTTCTACGGCGAGCAGAAGATATACGAGGAGATGTGCCGCGTGTGCGCCAAGGAGCTCAAGTCGCTGACCGACAAATTTTTGAGCGGCGACGACGACGTTATACTTGTGGTGGGGCTCGGAAACCGAAACATAACGGCCGACGCGCTTGGGCCGAAAGTGATATCGTCGCTGATGATAACGCGGCACCTTAAGGAATACGTGCCCGACGAGATACAAAAGGGCGTGCGCTCGATATGCGGCATAGAGCCCGGGGTGCTGGGGCTGACCGGCATCGAGACCGGCGAGATAATCCGCGGCGTGACCGACAAGATAAAGCCCAAACTGGTCATCGCGATAGACGCGCTGTGCTCGCGCAAGATGGAGCGCGTCAACACGACGATACAGATCGCCGACACGGGGATAACCCCAGGCGAGGGCGTGGGCAACAAGCGAAAGGGCCTGAGCCGCGAAACTCTGGGCGTGCCGGTGATCGCTATCGGAGTTCCGACCGTGGTGGACGCCGCGACGATAGCGGGCGATACCCTCGACATGCTGGTGGACGCGGCCGACGAGCGGAGCCGAATCAAGGACAAGCCCACCGCGAAGATCCTTAAAATAATCGGCGGCATGGCGGACGAGAAATACGAGCTGATACGCGAGGTGATAAAGCCGCGGTTCGGCAGCTTTATTGTGGCGCCCAAGGACGTTGACACCATAATCGGCGACATATCCTCGGTCGTGGCAAACGGAATAAACATCGCGGTCAATGAGGGCATAACCTTAAGCGATATTGACAGATACAGATAGGCGCGAAAATCCGAGCTTGCAAACGCCCGAAAACTGTTGTATAATGATTTGAGTATCCTTCAAAAATATTTATGGAAGTGATGACTTGAATCTTAAAATCGGAGGCATCGAGCTTGACGGCAACGTGCTGCTGGCGCCAATGGCGGGCGTCACGGACAAGGCCTTTCGGCTGATCGCGAAGCCCTTCGGCCCGTCTTTGATGTACACCGAGATGGTGTCGGGCAAGGGCCTGCTTTACAAAAACAAAAAGACCGAAGTGCTGCTCGAGGTCCTCGACGATGAAAAGCCCGTAGCGGCGCAGATCTTCGGACACGAGCCCGAGGTGATGGCAAAGATAGCCGAGGGCGCGCTCCGCAGCGGCGCCGACATGATCGACATCAACATGGGCTGCCCCGCGCCGAAAATAGTGAACAACGGCGACGGCTGCGCGCTGATGAAAGAGCCGCGCCTGGCCGGAGAAATAATCAAAAGCGTGAAAAAAGCCGCGCCCTGCCCGGTGACGGTCAAGTTCCGCATGGGCTGGGACGGCGGCAGCGTGAACGCTGTGGAGTTCGCCAAGATCGCCGAACAGAGCGGCGCCGACGCGGTGACCGTCCACGGAAGGACGAGAACGCAGTTCTACTCCGGCGACGCCGACCTTGACATTATCAAACAAGTCAAGGCCGCAGTGAAAATTCCGGTCATCGGAAACGGCGACGTGCGCGACGGCGTATCGGCCAAAAAAATGCTCGAATACACAGGCTGCGACGGCGTGATGATCGGCAGAGCGGCGCAGGGCGACCCGTGGATCTTCGAGCGGATCAACGCGTACCTAAAAGACGGCGCCATTCTTTCTCCGCCATCGCTCAGGGAGCGGTGCGAGGTGGCGGCGCGGCACCTTGAGCTTTTGGTAAAATTCAAGGGAGAGCGGCGCGGCACCCTGGAGGGGCGCAAGCACATGGCTTGGTACTTCAAAGGAATACCCGGCGGCGCGGCGCTCAGAGAAAAAATAAACAAATGCGAGAGCTCCGCGGAGACTCTCGCTCTGATAAAATACGAAAATTTGATGCCTCGGTAAAACGGCGCGGCGCCTAAATTATCGAGGCCAGCACCCATAATATAACAAAACCCGGAATGCCGAACACCCCGATAGTCAATGCGTTGAACGGATTTATCGGCAGGTACACCCCGGCCTTGGCGAAAATCAGGTTGAACGCGAAAATGCCGACCGCGCCCAGAGCGCAGCTTATAAGAAATCTTGCCGCCCATCCGAGCGGCTTTTTTAATATCCGAAACAGGACGATCAGCAGCCCCAAGCCGAATATATAAACCAAAATGCTGCGCATATCAAAGCTCACAGAACCAACCCCCAAGCAAGTTATAATTAACTATATGCTTGTTCGGCTTTTAAAATTCTTAATTGTTTTTTTCAAATTCCTCATACACCGCATTATTGCGTTTCATGATTTTTTTTTGAAACGGCAAGCAGTTCGTCGGTTGTCGGTATTTGCCTATATAAATTATTGCCCTTGGTGTCTATTATCACGGTGAGGGGGAAGTTTTCCACGGTCAGACGTCTGATCGCTTCGGCGCCCAGATCTTCGTAGGCCACGACCTCGGCCGAGGTCACGCACTTGGAGATCAGCGCGCCCGCGCCGCCTATGGCGCCGAAGTAGACCGCGCCGCATTCCGTCATGGCTTTAACGACCTCGTCGGAGCGCTCGCCCTTGCCTATCATTCCGGTGAGGCCTAGGCGTATCAGCGTCGGAGCGTAGGCGTCCATGCGTCCGCTTGTTGTGGGGCCGCAGGAGCCTATTACCCTGCCCGGCTTGGCCGGAGCAGGGCCCGCGTAGTATATAGTCTGATCTTTTATCTCTATCGGCAGCTTTTCGCCGCGCTCAAGCGCCTCGATCATTCTCTTGTGCGCCGCGTCGCGCGCGGTGTAGATCGTGCCGCTGAGCAGCACGCTGTCGCCCGCCTTTAAATTTTTTATCTTATCCTTTGTTATCGGTGTGGTTATCTTGATCGCATCGCTCATATTATCCCGCCTTTTAAATATTTTCGGGCAAAAATCCCGTTATATCGTCAAAAATATAGTCCGCCTTGTTGGTCTTGAAATACGCCTCGGCAGCAGCTTTGTCGACCCCGGTCAGCACTCCGACAAACGGCATTTCAGCGACCCTTGCCGCCAGAAAATCGCTGGGCGCGTCGCCCACGACCGCGGTGGCTCCGGCGACGCTCTTGGCGTAGGCGCTGCCAACGATCTTTTTGTCGGGGTAATCGAGGCCGAGCGCCGCCTTTAAAAACACGTACGGGTGCGGCTTGGCGATCGACGTGGTCAGCCTCAAGTTTTGCTCGGCCGCCGAGACCTCGTCGTAGGTGACTATCATATTTTCGTCAAAATATTTTAGCAGGTCCCACGACTTCAGCGGATACATGATCTCGTCCCTCGGTCTGCCGGTGCCGACCCCGAGCTTTAGCCCCGATTTTTTGAGATGATCGAGGACCGCGTGTATTTTTTCTATCGGGATCAACGGCTTTTCGCGCCCGCACAGACCGTCATCCTTGAACCAGCGCTGAAAGCAGAACTGCAGATTTTTCCACAGTTCGCCGGTCGTGCGCTCGAATTCCTCTTTCGGCTTTCCGCAGGCGCCTGCCGCCAGCTCGCCCGCGAGGCCGTAGACCTCGGGCGCTTTGGCCTCGATGTTCTCAATAAACATGCGCACCGAGCGGAAGTGCCACTCGTCAAGACATTCAAGCTCGGGCTCCAGGTAGCGCGAAACGCAGAACGTCAGATACGCCAGGTCCCAGTTGGTGTTGACGCCCAGAGCCTTGACCGCGCGGATGGTTTTGTCGTTATCAAAAATCAGCCGTCTGAGCTCGCCGTAGTTTTCGAGGCAGCTTTCGCGGTCTATCTCGCTCTTTCCGTAAAACCGATAGTCGAGCAGCAGCTCGTACACAGTGAGAGCGGCGGTATCCCAATAGATATACTCGCTTGTGATAACGCCGTCCATATCGAATATTATATTTTTAAAATCAATCGGCTGAAATTTCATAGATCACTTCTCCCGCCACTCCGGAGGTTTTGCCCTTTCTGTTCGGGTCGACCGAGAGCGCCTGTCCAAGCGCGATACCCACGCCGCGATAGACCGCCTCCCAGATGTGGTGGCCGTTCTCGCCGCAGCGCAGCTCCACAAAAAGCGTGCAGCGCGCGCCCTGAGCGAATCCGTCAAGAAACGTCAGCAGCTCCTCGGAGGGCATGTTTTCAACCGTCTCGCCGTATTTCACATCGGTTTTGAAGTTAAACAGCGAGCGGTCCTCGAACGAGATCACCGCGTCGGCGACTGCCTCGTCGATCATGCCGATCCCCGAGCCGTAGCCCGAGGGCACGTTGGCGCGCACAAACTCGCCCACGGCCTTGCCGAGGGTCATTCCAACATCCTCGCAGACAAGGTGGTTGAGCTCGAAGGCGTCAAAATCCATATTGATAGAAATATTAAGCCCCGCTCTCCACGCGATATGCTCGATCATGTGATTGAGGAACGGCAGCGGAGTCTTTATCCGCTTTCTGTAATTCGGAACAAGCTCGCCTTTTTCGATCTTGACGGTTATGGCCGTCTCGGTGGATTTTCTGGTGACCGTAATTTTATTTTTCATAATATCACCCCAAATAATTTATTTTATTGATGACCGCGAGGCCGCGGATATGATTGCATAATTATTTTGCCGGCAATAATTTATTTTGCGATCGCCCGCGAGGCCGCGGGTGTCAATTGCTCTGATTTTTTTGCAAAAAATAATTTATTTTCTCTCTTTTACGGCGAGGCCGTGGGTGTCGAATCCCTCTACCGTCGCTATTCTGTAGGCGTAGTCGCGGACGCGCTCGAAGCCCTCGCGGCTGGCGTAGCCCACCGACGAGCGCTTGAGGAAGTCAAGTACCGACACGCTCGAGTAGGTCTTAGCGAACTGGCCCGTGGGCAGTATCGCGTTGGGGCCCAATACGAAGTTGCACAGCGTGACCGGCGTGTAGTCGCCCAGAAGTATCTCGCCCGCGTTCTTTATCTTGGGCAGGACATCAAAGGGCTTTTCGGTCATTACCTCCATGTGCTCGGGCGCGTACTCGTTGACAAACGCTATGCTATCCTCGAGACTGTCGGTTATTATCGCTCCGCCGTAGGTGTTGAAGTTGGTAGTCACGAATTCGCGGCGCTTGTCGGAGATCTTTTCGAGCTGACGCTCGGTTATCTTCGCCGCCTTATGCGCCAGTTCCTCGCTGTTTGTCACAAGCAGCGCCGCCGAGTCGGGGCCGTGCTCCGCCTCTATCATCCAGTCGAGCGCGACTTTCTCGGGGTCGGCGTGCTCGTCGGCTAATATTATGCACTCACTGGGACCGGCGGGCAGACCCGAGTCTATGTAGTTCGCCAGCACGCGCTTTGCCGCCGTTGCGTAGGCGTTGCCGGGGCCGATTATCTTGTGGCATTTGGGTATCGTCTCGGTGCCGTAGGCGACAGCCGCCACGGCCTGTATACCGCCGACCTTGTATATCTCGGAAACGCCGATTATCTTGGCGGCGGCCAGTATCGCGTCGTCAACGTTGCCCTGCTCGTTGGGCGGGGTCACGACCACGATCTTCTCGACCCCCGCAACCACGGCCGGAGTCGCCAGCATGCACAGGACCGAGGGAAAGCTGCCCTTGCCGCGGGGCACATACAGGCAGACGTCAACGATGGGCGTGGTCTTTTCGCCGACCATCAGGCCCTTGTCCACCTCGGTGAACCACATTTCCTCGGGCATCTGCTTTGAGTGGAAGTCGCGGATATTGCCGATAGCGTAGGCCAGCGCCTCGCGTGTCTTTTCGTCAAGACGGTTATAGCCATCCTCAATTTCCTCGGGCTTTACCTTCATGCGGTCGGCGGTCAGCTTAACGCGGTCAAACTTCTCGGTGTACTCCAGCACCGCCTCGTCGCCGCGGCGCCTTATATCGTCAGACACCTCTTTGGCGACCTTCATCTGCTCGGAGATATCAAGCTCCGCGCGCTTCATGATAAAGTCCTTTTTTTCGGGCGTCATTTCGGATAATTTATAAATATTCATATAAAAACTCCTTAGTCTTAATTTTGCGCGCACACGCGCTAAATAATTATATAACAAAAAAGCCCAAAATTCAAGGGCTTTTTATAATTTTTTAATATCCCGCATAAACCTCGTAGCCCGCTTTTCCGCTCTCCTTGACTTTATAAAGAGCCGTGTCGGCGTTTTTATAGAGCTCGTCGTACGTTGCGCCGCCGCTCGGGTACAGCGCCACGCCGATACTGAGGGTGAGCTCGCGGCGCAGTCCGCCTTCTTCTATGATAGGTCTGTTCTCGTTGAGGCGGCGAAGCTGCTTTTTAAGGCGGTAATAATCGCCGCCGATATTGCGGCACAGGACCATGAACTCGTCGCCGCCCGTTCTGCCGATAACGCAGCCGCGGTCAAACGTCTCGCTCAAAAGCCCCGCTATCATCTTCACGGCCTCGTCTCCCGTGCCGTGGCCGAAGGTGTCGTTTACCGATTTGAAATCGTCGATATCACAGAGCACGACCGCGTGCTCTTGATTGCCGCGAAGCTCCAGAGTGTTTTCTATAAGCTGCTGCGCGGCGCCCTTGTTATAGAGACCGGTCAGCGAGTCGCGGCTGGCCTTGCTGCGCAGCTCCTCCTCTCTGCGGTGGCGTTCCTCGACGTCGATCAGTATTCCCACCATGCGCACCGCCACATAATTGTGGTCGCGGATCGCGATCAGGCTCATGTCGGAATGGGTCACGGTGCCGTCGGCGTTTTTGAGGCCGAGCGTCATCACGATCTTGTCGGATTCTCCGTTCTTGACCGACTCGATTTTTTCTATCAAATGCTCGTAGTCCTCGGGCTCGATATAGTTTTTGACTTTAAGAGCGGAGATCGGGCCGTCTTTCACCGCGCCGATAAATCTGCGCTCCATGTGGTCCGAAATATCAATGGTCCCGCGTATTATATCCCACTCGAAAATACCGCTGTTTATGTTTTCAAACACGATCTTGTTTCGGGCTTCGGCCAGCGCGTACTGCTGCTGAAGATTCATTTCCTCGGTGATGTCCAGGAACACGGAATAGACCACCGAGTTGCCGCCGCGGTCCTTGGTCAGAAAGCTGCTGCACGCGACCCACATATCGGTTCCGTCGCCGCGCAGGAGTTTGTATCTGGCCTGACCGCTGCCGGTCTCGCGCAGCCGACGCTTGAGCCTCGCGAACTCCCCGCGCGACTCGTCGCCCACAAGCATTTTGCTGAATTCGCCGCGATAACGCTGCGCTATATCGCCGTATCTGTAGCCCAGCATCGAGTAAAAACGGTCGGCGCATTTTTTTATCGTGAAAAAGTCGTCGTCGCAGCTTATCATCGTGCCGCCGACTATGTTTGTCATGACCTCGCCGTCCTCGTCTATTATCAGTTTGAGCGAGGATATTTCTTTGCGCGCGATAACAGCGGCATATACCGCCGTTACAGCCGCCGCGGCCAATGCGCCGACAAGATACGCGTCCGCCGCGGAGCCGACTATGCCGCATACTCGATATGAAAATAAAAACGCCGCGGCCGCCGAAATAACCCACCAGAAAAGGAGTGTCATAAACGTCCCCGGCTTAATTAAATCGAAAAACTTTGTCTTTCGGCGGCTTTCGCTCATTATATCAGGCATGCTTTCCACCGCCCAACCTCTTGATTACTTCCGCTGCGGCCGCCGCCAAAACCGCGAACAGAGGCGCCGATATAAAAGGCGCCAGCACAGCGGATAGAGACATAAACAAACCGCTGCCGCTCAGCGCGGTGTAGGCCGCCGCGCCGCCGATGCCGAGAGCCGCTCCGATGATCGAACCGACAATCGCAAGCAAAAACGCGGGGCATATCCCTCTTTTTAAAATATATATCCATTTGTCCGCGCCGGCAAAGCCCTCGGAAAAATCGGCCGCCTTTCTCGACGGGAACAGCAGGAACATGACAAGCGTTATACCGCAGATTATCAGCATCAGAATATACAGCGCGATCCACGCCGCCGACGGCTCGCCCGAAATCGCGCCCAAAACCTCGGTCTCGCAGCTTCCGCCCGAAACTTTGTTCATGTTCGAATTCACAAATCCGTCGATCTTTTTGAGCGCCGCGTCGGTATCGCCGCGGGTTATGAACACGTACTCGGTAGGCTCGGACGAGTTGAGCACCAGTCTGGCGGCGCCGGACGGCAGTATCACGCTGCCGCTCAGGTCGCAGCCGTTTTTTCCGTTAAACAATCCGATAACGTCGTATGAGCGGTTGTTGATCCTGACGCTCTGACCGACGGGCTCAGCGCCGCCGAACAGACCTTCGGCCATATCCTCCGAGATCAGCGCCGCGCTTTTGCCGAGATCGGCCTGCGTTAGCTCGGAGCCTTTTGTGACGTCTATCGCCCCGTACTCAAAAAACAAATCGTCGGTAACCACGGCCGTGCCCGTGAGACCTTTGCCAGTGGTTCCGCGCAGCTCGACGCCCTCGACCCGCGAAAACGGAACAACGGCCTCAAGCAGTTCGGGGTTATCCGCCGCCAGCGACGTCAGTCCGTCCGCGGTTATGCCGGTGCGCTCGCCGCTTATCTTGAGAGCGATATTATCGGCTCCAAGAGGACTTGCGGCATACGCCGCGCTCAAGGCGGACGAGTTTAAAGCGAGCCCTATCGCCACAGCCGCGAAAACCGCGGCCGCAAAAGCGATAACAACAAAGCCCGCCTGAGTTTTATTCAGTTTGATACGCGCGATACCGTTTTGCGCGCCGATTATCGCGGCTCTCGCCGCGCGCCTCAAACGCGCCGACACTTTGTTTTCGCTCGCGCCTTTAATGTCTACCATCCGCACACTCCAATTTATACTGTTAAATATCCATAACGCCCGTGGCCGCTTTTCCGGTGGACTCTAAGTTTTCGGAATCCTCCTCGGGCGGTATGATCTCTATGTCGTCAGGATCGACACCGCCGGGAATCTCATCCTGCTCGGCGCCGTTCGCCGCCTCGTCTTCCGGAGCCGCGGGCTCCGCGTTCTTTTTATTTTCGACGGGTTTCGCCTCGGGCTCGCTCTCGCCTTCCTCGGGCTGCTTGTGGAGGACCGCGTCGCCCACGCTGAGTCCCGATATTATCTCGACGTTGTCGCCGTCGCTTACTCCGTATTTTACCTTCACCAGTCTGTAGCCCGAGGGCACGGTGATCTCGGGATAATCCTCGAGGTCGACCGCGTCGGCGTCGTCTCCGCCGTCGGTTATAACCAGCGCGTTCTCGCCGTCGGACTCGTAGAGCGCCGACTCGGGAAGCGAAAGCACGTTGATAGCCGAGTCTATAATGATCTTCGCGTCGACGTTCATTCCCGACTTGATCTTGCCGGGGTCGTTCACGGTTATCTCGACCGCGTAGGAAGTGACGCCGTCGCCCTTCTTTTCACCCTCTCCGGCGATATTGGTGATCTCGCCGCTGAAGGTCTCTCCGGGCAGCGCGCCGACCGTGATAACAACCGTCTGACCCAGTTCTACATTCCAGATGTCGAGCTCGTCAACGTCGATCTTGAGCTTCATCTTGCTCATATCGGCGATAACCATCATGGGCTGATCGGTCTGTCCTTCCACAACGCTGTCGCCCACTTTGGCGTTTTTGACAAGAATTGTGCCGTCTATCGGCGCGGCGATCTTGTATTTTTCAAGGTCCTTCTGCGCCTGCTCAAGCGCCAGGTTCGCGGCGGTTATGTCGTTCTCTCTGGTGTTCGGATTTATATTGGTGTTTGACGCGCCGTCGGCGGTAACGACGGCAACGACCTGTCCCGAGCTGACCGTGGAGCCGTTGCTCACGTTTACTCTCTCGACCGTTCCGGTAACCGACGGGATAAGTCCGATCTCGGTGCCGTTGGCCTGAGTGATCGTCGCGATCTGTCCTCCGGTTATGCGGCTGCCCGACGAGATATTCAGACCGCTTATCGTGCCCGACGAGTTGGCGTATATGTTAACGCGCTCGGAAGTCGTCGTAGAAGTCGTCGGCTCCTGCTGGGCGCGGCTGACAGCGTTCTGAGCCTGCTGCACCGCTATCTGCGCGTTGGTGTCGTCGATTTTATAGACCAGCTCGCCCGCGCGGACCGCGTCGCCCGCGTTCAGCGGCGATTCGATTATCGTTCCGCCCACCGGCGGGATTATGTTGTATCTGGCATTCGGCTCAACATTGCCGCCCGCCTCCATTGTCTTTATTATGTTGCCTTTTGTGACGTAAAGCTCGGTGTATCCCATCAGCGGATTCATGCGCCAACGGGCGAAGAACAGCGCACCCACAGTCGTCAATACGACCGCGGCCGCGACCGCCGCGCCGATTATCCACTTTCTGTTTTTGGTTACGAATTTCTTGAATTTACTCTCTTTTTTAGGTTCGGGCTCCGAATCATCCATATCGTCCAAATCATAGTACGATGTTTCGGTGACCTTTGGCCGCATACTCTTGGGCGCGTACGCTGTGTATACTTCCTCCGTGTCAATATCGCTGTTTAAAAGCGCGTACGACGGGTCGTTTTCGGAAACGGGCGCCTTATACTCCTCGGCGCTCGAAATCATCTCGTACATCGGCTCGGGCTCAATATAGCTGTCCGCCTCTTTCATGGCGCTGAGCAGCTGATCAACGTCCATCTCGTCGGTGTCGCCCTTGCCGTCCTCGAGGGCCGTATAGGCACCTTTTTCATCAAACTCGGCCTCGGGCTCGGGCTCGGGCAAAACAAAATTGGTTGAAACAGTCTCTATCTCGGGTTCCATATCGTTCGCCGCGGGCTCCGGTTCGGGCTCGTAAAACACTCCCGGCAGCTCTGCTTCCTCTGTCTCGGGTGCGTATTCCTCCGGTTCAATTTCCTCGGTCTCGGGCTCGTATTCAATGGGCTGAACTTCGATCTCGGTCTCGGGCTCCGATTTGATCACATCATTTTTATATTCTTCGTCCGAATATTCCGCGGGCAAAGGCTCAACCTCATCTTGATACTCAATTTCCGCCGCCTCGGCCTCTTGACCGCGATCATCCGCCTCGGCTTCGGGCTCGGTTACGGGTTCAAAGCTCTCGGCTTCGACTTCCTCGGCCTCGGACTCATACTCAACGGGCGGGACTTCGGCCTCCGTTTCCTCGGTCTCCGTCTCGTACTCAACGGGCGGGACTTCGGCCTCAACGTCGGCTTCGCCCTTATCCTCATCTTTATACTCAAGCGTCTCGTATTCCGCGGCGGGCTCGGCCTCATATTCCGAATCGCCGGTCTCCGGCTCGGTTATAATTTCGGGAACCTCGAACTCGGCGTCTTGATCGGTCTCGGACACGCCAAAATCGCCGACGGAATTCTCCGCGGCGCCGAATGGCAGCTCTTCCTTGTCTGTCATAAGCTCAATTTCGTCATAAGCCGACACCGGGTCGGCGGCGCTGTTTTCATCCAGAATCCTGTCGGGATTCAGATCGGACTCATCGCCCAAGCTCTCATATACCCGGTCCAAATATTCCGACTCATTGTTTTCCTTGTTTTTGCCGGAAAACAATTTTCCAAAAAAGCTCATCCGTTGTCCTCCCGTATGCAATACGATATTTACATACATTACTATTTTAACACATTTTTAGCAAAAGTTTATCACGTAATTGTTAAACAAATATTAATATTCTATTACATGTACCATATTACATGCTTATTTCTTGCTTGTCTGCCTGCCGCCGACGTATTTGTTTACAATATACTCGTTGGCGAGAATTTCGATCCCGTCGTCCAGCGGCTTAAGCCCTTCAAAATCCGAATACTTGCGTTTGAGCGCCCGCTCAAGAATATAGTCGCAGAGCTGCGGATTCTTGGGCAGCAGCGGGCCGTGGAGATACGTGGCTATCACGTTTTTATACAAAACGCCCTCGTATCCGCTGTCGCCGGTGTTGCCGTTTCCGAACAGCACCTTGCCGAGCGGGGTCACGCCCTCGCCCAGATACGTCCTGCCCGCGTGGTTCTCAAAACCCACGATCGGCATTTTGAACTTGCCGCACTCAAGCACCACGTTGCTGATAAGGCGCGTGTCGCCCGAGTCGGTGTATATGTCAAGGATACCCAGGCCCTCGATCTTTGTGTTGGCGGTCTTGTAATATTTTCCCAGCAGCTGATAGCCGCCGCAGACAGCCACCAACACGCCGTCCGATTCCACGTGCTTTATAAGCTCGTCCTTTTTTTTGAGCAGCAGATTGCACACGATCTCCTGCTCGCGGTCGGAACCGCCGCCGACGAAAATTATATCGGCTCCCGACAGGTCTATGCTGTGGTCCTTGTTGGTGCAGGTCCTGATGTTGGCTTTGATGCCCCGCCACTTAAGACGCTTTTCCATGCAGGCGATATTGCCTCGGTCGCCGTAAAGATTCAAAAGATCGGGATAAAGATGTATTATGTTTATCTCGTAGTTATTCTGCACTCAAGGCACCTCCCTTATCCGCAGGAACCGGAAGCGCCGCGTCGGCTTCCTTTTTGTATTCCAGCATCGCCGTCTGGGTGGGGTACAGCGCGGTGTAGTTCACCAACACATAGCACACCTCGGCGTCTTTATCGCTAAAGCACCTTGCGAGCGCGAATTTCATATCCTCGGTGGCGAGATCGACCTTCATATCGGCGTACTTGAAGCGCAGACACATATCGTACCGCCGTATTCCCGAGGTTATAAGCTGCTTAAGGTTCGCGCCCTCGAGCTTGTCAAAGTCCACATCCCAAAGCCACGACACGTCGCGGCCGTCATTGGCGAGGTCGTTTATCGCGACGATAACGTCCTTTGGCCGCTTGTCGAGGAGCACGGTCTGTATCGCCTGATTAAAGCCCGCGGGGTTTTTGGCAAGGTTCAGGATAAACGGCTTGCCGCCCATCGGTATCAGCTCCATTCTGCCGATCTGAGGCTTGTAGTCCGAAAGTATCTCGTTAAAGTTGTCGGTCTTAATGCCTATCGTGTTAAGCGCGGCGTACACCGCGAGTATGTTGTATATATTGTAAAATCCGCGGTAGTTGACATCTATGCGCTTGCCGCCCACCGTGAACTTCATCGACTCCGAAAGGTCGACGTCGGTGGCGGCGTAGTCGATATTCGGGCGCTTGTTGCCGCAGTTTGGGCAGTAATAGTCGCCCAGCTGGCTGTAGTGGAAATAGTTATACTCCTGCTCGGCGCCGCATTTTAAGCAAAAGCGGCCCTCTTTGGTCTCGTTGGTCTCGGGCAGCACCTGCTCCGAGATGCCGAAATAGACCGCGTCGCGGCCCTCGCCGAACTGCGCCGTCAGCGGGTCGTCGCCGTTTAAAATAAGCTTCACGCCGTCCGTCATGTCGATCGCCTCATTGAGCAGATCGACGGTTATGTCGATCTCGCCGTAGCGGTCCAGTTGATCGCGGAACAGGTTGGTTATCAGCATATAGTCGGGCTTGATGTGCTTAAACACGCGCCGCGCGGAGGCCTCGTCGACCTCGAGCACCGCGTAATCGGCCTTGAATCTGCCGAAAATATTACACGCCTGAGCAAACGCGGTGGCGATACCGCCCACCATGTTGGCGCCCAAAGTGTTGCACACCGTGGTGTATCCGTATTTTTTCAGCGAGCTGTTCAGCAGGTTGTTTGTGGTCGTCTTGCCGTTGGTGCCGCAGGTCACGATAACGCCCTTTTTCACGTCCTTTTTGAGCGCGCTTATAAGGTTCGGACATATTTTGAGCGCCAGCACTCCGGGCGACGACGATGATTTTTTTCCTATTATCCTGCCCGCGACGGACGCCAATTTTGCCGCCCATACCGCGAGGATCAGTCGTATCGCGTTCAATTATTTCAATCCTTTCGGAAATATATTCGGTTTATCGGGTCACAAAAGCTCACAAAAACCCAGTTATGATACATTATATCCCAAAATCCTTCCCAATTCAAGTATATATTATACAAAAAATGCCGGTATCGGCTTCCAAATTTGTCAAGCACGCACAAATAAACATCCCCCGGCGCTGCCGAGGGACGCATATTATTATCTTTTTATTTCATAGCTATTGCTTCTTTGGCCTTCGCCGCGATGGTCTTGGCGTCGAGGCCGTACATCTCAAGCAGCGGATACGGCTTTCCGGAACGTCCGAAAACGTCCTGCGTGCCCACGCGCTTCATAGGAACGGGCGCGTTCTCGACCAGGACTTCCGCGACCGCGCTGCCCAGTCCGCCGATCACGTTGTGCTCCTCGGCGGTTACCACGGCGCCGGTCTCTTTGGCGGCCTTGATAATTATGTCCTTATCAATGGGCTTGATAGTCGCCATATTGATAACTCTCGCGTTTATGCCCTCGCCGGCCAGTATCTCGGCCGCCTCGGTGCATGCGGGAACCAAAAGTCCGGTGCCTATCAGCGTCACGTCGGAGCCGTCCTTGAGCTGAACGCCCTTGCCGATCTCGAACTTGTAGTTCTCGTCAAATATCGTGGGAACCGCAAGTCTGCCGAATCTCAGGTATACCGGGCCGTCGTAGTCGATCGCGGCCTTGACAGCCAGGTTTGACTCGACCGCGTCGGCGGGGTTTAAGATAACCATGCCGGGGATCGTGCGCATGATTCCTATGTCCTCAAGGCACTGGTGCGAGGCTCCGTCCTCGCCGACCGAGATACCCGCGTGGGTCGCGCCGATCTTGACGTTCAGATGCGGATAGCCGATCGAGTTTCTGATCTGCTCAAAGGCTCTGCCCGCCGCGAACATCGCAAACGAGCTTGCGAAAACGATTTTGCCGCAGGTGGAAAGACCCGCCGCTGTCGCCATCATGTTGCCCTCGGCGATACCCGTGTTGATGAATCTTTCGGGATACGTCACCTTAAAGCCGTCGGTCTTGGTGGACTTTGAAAGGTCTGCGTCCATAACGACTATTCTGGGGTCGCTTCCATACTCGACCAGAGCGTCGCCGTACGCCTGTCTTGTAGCTATACTTTCGCCTATTTTATAGTTCATTATTTGTCACCTCCGAGAGAATCGATATATGCGTCAAGCTCCGAAATTGCCTGCGCGTACTGCTCGTCGTTGGGAGCCGTGCCGTGCCATGCAGCCTGACCTTCCATGAAGGATACGCCCTTGCCCTTTACGGACTTCGCCATGATAAGCGTGGGCTTGCCCTTAGTCTGCTTCGCCTCATTGACCGCCGCCTCGATCTGATCAAAGTCGTGGGCGTCGATCCTGATAACGTGCCAGTTGAACGCCTCGAACTTTTTGTCGATCGGCGTCGAGTTCATAACCTTGGTGATCTCGCCGTCGATCTGCAGACCGTTGTAGTCAAGGAACGCGGTCAGGTTGTCAAGCTTATAGTGAGCGGCAAACATAGCCGCCTCCCATACCTCGCCTTCCTCGATCTCGCCGTCGCCGAGAGCGGTGTAAACTCGGTAGCTCTTGCCGTCCAGCTTGCCCGCGAGAGCCATGCCGTTGGCGCAGCTTATGCCCTGGCCCAGCGAGCCGGTTGACATGTCAACGCCGTTTACCTTTTTCATATCGGGATGACCCTGAAGATAACTGTCGATGCTTCTGAATCCCTTTATGTCCTCCTTGGGAATAAATCCCCGCTCCGCGAGAATTCCGTAGAGAGCGGGCGAGCAGTGTCCCTTTGACAGGACAAACCTGTCTCGGTCGGGATTCTTGGCGTCTTTCGGATCGACATTCATTTCTTTGAAGTAAAGATAGGTGAGAATGTCGGCAACCGAAAGCGAGCCGCCCGGATGACCCGCGCCCGCAGCGTGAACGGCCTCAAGTGCCATCTTTCTCACATGAGCGGCGTGGATCTGTAAATCTTTGATTTCGTTTGAATCCATTATAATTCCCCCTTGTTTGGTTAATTTTTTCTTTCTGACCATATATTTTACCACATAACGCCATACTTTTCAACAGTTTTTTTGTAAAAATTTTATTTAACAAAAAAGCGGGCGGCAAATTGCCGCCCCTACAGGTTTCATCACACCGTAGGGGCGGATATTATCCTCCCGCTTGCCTCGCCCAAACCCGTAGGGGCGGACGACCCCGGCCGCCCGTTTGCCTCGCCCCTTGGGGAGAGGTGGATTTCCGCCGTAGGCGGAAAGACGGAGAGGGGTCAACGTAGAGACTAGGAAATAGGATCTAGGTACTAGGACTACCCCCTCAGTCGCTCCGCGACAGCATTAAGGAAGCTCTTGGTCAAAATTGCAAGCAATTTTGAAAGATAGCTTTGAACCCG
>CANRHV010000025.1 GCA_947630505.1 uncultured Monoglobus sp.
GCGATTGAAGCAGACAAATTGATAGAATTAGATTTTGGGTAAATTTTGACTGCACATTTCTTGACAAGTCCAAAAAGTCGGATGAGGTGGAAACGTAGGGATTAGACACCTCATCAGTCACCTTCGGTGACAGCTTCCCCTCAAGGGGAAGCCTATATCTGCCTCGCCCCTTGGGGAGAGGTGGATTTTCGCCAAAGGCGAAAAGACGGAGAGGGGTTTCCCATGCGATTTGGAACACAAACCCCTCTCAGTCACCTACGGTGACAGCTCTCCCCAAGGGGCGAGCCGGGACGCCGGGGTCGTCCCCTACGACTTCAGTATGTAAAGCACCGTAGGGGCGGACGACCTCGGCCGCCCGCCCCTTTGGATTTAATTGGGAATTAATTATTTTTTTCACAAACTCATCTCGGCCGTTTCCGCCAATGGTTTCATGCTGTCCGTATCGCTCCAAAGCATCACTTTTATGTCCACATTTTGCAGATAATCGCTAAATAGATATACCTCGCCGAAATTATAACTTTGCTGCATATCAACAAGCGCGCCGTTTTTGTTATATACCGCAAGAATCACTTGCGCGAACAAATCATCGCAATTGCTTACTTTAGCCGTAACAAAATCATCCCAAACCTCGGTTATCTCAACCGAAGGTGCGCTCGGGTCCGCGGTCGGCTTTACCGTCGGTACAGGCGTCGGCGTAGGCTTTTGCGTGGGCGTCGGCGTAGGTTTTTGCGTGGGCGTCGGCGTAGGTTTTGGCGTCGGCGTTGCCTCCCCCGGCATGGGTGAGTTATAATGGATATTGGCGTTGAGCAAGGGGCTGTCATCGTCTTCATCGCTATACACAATATTTATTAAATCCCATTCGCTTTTGCTTCCCTCATAATAAACATCGGTGAGATTTTCACAGCCATAAAAAAGCTCTATTTTCTCAACGCTCCTTGGAATATACACACTTTTTAAATTATGACAAAAAGCAAAAGTTCTGAACTTTATCTCGGTCACACTGTTTGGGATCGTTATGCTTGTTAAGCCGCAGCTATAAAAAGCCTCTTTACCAATTTCTGCAATGCTGTTTGGCAAATTTATACTTGCTAAACTTTCACAATAAGCAAACGCTCCTTCTCCGATGGTTTTCACACTATTCGGAATATTTATATTTGTTAATTTAGAGCAACCGTTAAATGCGTCATTCCCGATTGTTACAACGCTATTAGGAATAGTTATATTCTCAAGCATATAACAATAGCGAAATGCTCCGTCTGCTATTGTTCTTGTTCCTTGTCTGATTTGATAACTGCTTGCCAATTCGTTAGAATTTGCTTTTATGAGATGATTGTCAATATATAAAACGCCGTCTTTCCAATTTTGCTTATTTTTATAATAAGCGGTATCGCCAAAATTTGATTCAATACTTATTACACTGTCGGGTATTTTTATTTCCGAAAGACCCGTGCAGCCGGAAAAAGCATTGTTGTTTATATATTTTAAACCGTTCGGCATCACTAAACTTGTTAAATCAACGCAGTCGGAAAATCCTCCGGACGCAATACCAATAGTTCCGGGCTTGACTTCATATTTGCCTTTTACTAAATCGGGTTTTGCTTCTATAAGATATTTTCCGACATATAAAACGCCGTTTGTCCAGTTCGATTGATTATTATAGTACGCTGTGTTTTCAAAAGCGTAGGCGTCTATGTATGTGACCCCGTCCGGGATTTTTATATCGGCAAGATTAACACAGCCTCTAAATGCGCGGTATCCGATACTTCTGACGCTGCCGGGTATTATGATTTCAACAATTTCCGGATAATCGACATATGGTGGATCAGAGACAGCCATACCTGCTCTACTGTTAAACTCGTCAAAAGCATAGTCGCCTATCCTTGTTACGCCGTCTTGAATTATTACCTTTTTAATTTTTTCATAACCATATCCCCATCCGGAGTAATAATCACGTCCCCAAGCGGGCGGACTGTAACGTGAATCATAATCCTTCATTTCTCCCGTGCCGCTGATCGTCAGCGTGCCGTCGGAATCGAGCGTCCATTTCACATTGTCGCCATCGCCCTCGGTGCCGCAATTTCCACTTGCGATTATTGTTGCCGCATTTACCGGAATGACTGTCAGCAAAGCGCACACCATTGTCAATACCAATACTAAACATAAGATCCTTTTCATAAAAATGTACCTCCAAAATAAAAAGTGTATGGCCTCAATCGAAACCATACACGAAAAATGTTAGCTCCGATTGTTGTCACACAAGTTATTTGCACTCTTTATTTAAGGATGCCAAAACAGAGCATGCATTTTTACCAACGAAAAATGCACCCTTTAAACAAAGAGTTTAATATTAACTTATGTGACACACTCAGCATATCATATTTTTCAAAAAAGGTCAATAAAAATTTAAAAAGACAACAAATTCAAGCCGATTTATTCGCGGCGAATAAATAAAAAAACAGCTGAGGCATAACCCACGCTATGCCTCAGCCAAAAACTTAAACATCAAATTTTCTTTTAAAATATTATATCTTCCTCTGTATCCAATAGTTTTTTCAAATCTTCAATATCCGGCAGGGCTTTTCGCAACTCTTCAGACATATCCTTTGACGTCTTATAAGTTGCTACTCCCATCGGTTTTGTATAATCCCGAATCACATAGTCCACAAATGACTTGTTCATATCTTTACAAAGAATAATTCCAATAGCAGGATTTTCATGCGCTTTTCGTTCATACCCGTCAAGCACACTTAAATATCCTTGCAGCTGGCCCAGATATGAGGTTTTAAACTTTCCTCTCTTTAATTCTACAGCAACAAGACAATTTAATTCCCTATTGAAAAACAAAAGGTCTATATATTGATCTTCTCCAAAGGCATCCAAGTGATACTGATTACGAATAAATGCAAAATCCTTTCCAAATGTCAGTATGAAGTTTTTTATGTTATGAATAATAGCGTTTTCCACTACCTTTTCATCAACATCGGCGCTGTCCCTGACATCAAGTTCTTCCACATTAATGTAATCAAGAAGATATTCGTCTTTGAACGCACCTATTGCCTTCAATGCCTGCTGTCCTGCGGGAAGAGTCTGTACAAAATTGTTCGGAAGAGCTCCCTGATGACGGTAATCATCTGCGGCAATACTTCTCTTCAGTGCCTCTACGGTAAAATGTTCATCCGCGCACCGCCTGACGTAAAAAAGCCGCTCTTTGAAATCTTTAATTTTACCAAGAATTACCTTGTGATGAGTAAACCCGATATGCAAAAACGCATCTATCGGAAAATCATGTAAATTTGGAATTTGCAAATTCCAAATCGGTTCAATTTCGTTTTTTTCTGATTTGGAATTCGTAAGTTCCAAATTAACCGATACATTATTTATAATCTTCTCAGATTGTTCAACTAAATCCAACATTTTCCATTCTTCGTAAAAAGTACGCATATATCAAAGGTTTCGAGATGTGAATCCTCTAAGTCCGGGTAATTCTTTATCCAGCTGCCGACTGATGAGATCAATTGCGCCCTTACCCCAAAAACCGTTGCGTGAATTTAAAGATATGTACTTGCCAATACCGTAATAGAGCCGCAGCTGTTTCTCGTTCACGGTTCTTGCGGCGTCATATTGACTTTGCAATATTGCTGTTTTTATTGCCTTGACAGCTTTATTATAATTCTGTAACTCACTCATATTTTATATCCTTTCAGATACAAATTTCTCTATTTCAACGCCTTCATTTTTTTCGGGATCATCGTCATTCAGATAATCCTCGTAAAGACGCTGACAAAAGGCGTCGTCCGCGGCGTCTTCCAATGCCATCTGAAAATTTTGCAGCATGTTCAAAATATAGCCCATCTGTGATTCGGGTATGTTTTCGATTATATTTATTGCCGCTTCTTTGTTTGACATATTATCACCTCGGGTATATTGTATCAGATTTTTTATAAAATATCAACATCTTATTTCACCAGCAGGCGATAGAGAGTCGGGTCGAAGTTAAATTCTTTTATAATCGCCTCGGCGCGTTTGAGCGCTTCCTCGCGCTTTGCTTTCGGAATGTTCCGCTTTGTCGCGCGTATCAGCAGGTTTTTGGGCGAGTGGGAAAAATCCACAAACTCAAGCATCTGCACCTTATACCCCGCATACTCAAGCAGCTTGCCGCGTATCGCGTCGGTGGCGAGGGCGGAGAACCGCTCCTTGATAAGGCCGTAGTCGGTGAGGGCCGACAAATTATCGGTTTTTATCTGGCCGTTCAACTCGTGCTGGCAGCAGGGCACCGAAATTATACGCTCCGCGCCCCACGAGACCGCGTTATACAGCGCGTAGTCGGTCGCGGTGTCGCAGGCATGGAGGGTGATCACCATATCGGGCTTTTCTTTAGGCTTATAGCCGTTTATATCGCCGACCGAGAATTTCAGATCCTCGTACCCGTATTTCTCGGCGAGACGGCTGCATTTTTCTATCACGTCCGCCTTGAGGTCGAGCCCCGAAATATTCGCCTTGACGCCCTTAATTTGGGTCAAATAGTAATACACCACAAATGTCAGGTACGACTTTCCGCAGCCGAAGTCCACGACGCTGAGCTCCCTCGGCGGGTCGTCGCCAAGCATATCGTCTATGATCTCGGCGAACCGATTTATCTGGCGGTACTTGTCGTACATGGCGCTCACCACGTGCCCATCCTTTGTCAGCACTCCCAGATCGACCAGCGGAGGTATCTCACCGCCGGTGTCGAGAATATATTTCTTTTTTCGGTTGTTGCCCTCGGCGGGCGCGGCGCTTTGCTCCTTGAGCCGCCTCTTAGAAAAACCCGCCTTGCCCTTTTTGGAGATCTTCAGCGTGTAGCCGCTGCCCGCGCTCCACGCGTCGAGCTGGCGAAAGCCGTACTCGGTCATCAGCCGCTCGGCCTCGGCCGCAATATCCTCTTTTTCTATGTTTTTGTGAAAGCCTGTTTTTCGGTGAAAGTCTCGATCTGGTATTTTTCACGTCCGCCTATGCTTTTGAGCGTTATTACCGCCTTTTTGACCTCGGACGACTTTTTTGCGGGATTGCTGATAACCGCCTTTTTGATCTCATCGCCGAATATCGCGCCTATATATTCCATGTCCGCCTCCCGTTATATCACAAATCCGCCGTTTACGCCCAAGACCTGGCCCGTTATGAATCCGCTCTCGGCCAGGAAATACGCCGCGTCGGCCACGTCCTCGGGCGCGCCGAGCCTCATCAACGGCGTGTCGTCCGCAAGGGCGCTTATCGTGTCGCCGCTAAGCTCCGCGTTCATGTCGGTCTCAATAACGCCCGGCGCTATGCAGTTGACGCGTATGCCCGACGGGCCAAGCTCTTTCGCCAGCGCTTTGGTAAGCCCGATAAGCCCCGCCTTTGACGCGGAGTACGCCGCCTCGCAGGAGGCTCCGACCTGGCCCCACATCGACGAGATGTTTATCACGCAGCCGCTCAGCCCGGCTATCATCGGCTTTATCAGACTTTTGGTGACGCGGAACGCGCCGCCGAGGTTCACGTCTATCATTCTCTGCCACTCGGCCTCGGTCATGTCGGTAAACAGCCCGATGCGCGAGATGCCCGCGTTGTTTACCAGAACGTCGAGGGCGCCGAAGCGCTCTCCGATCTCGTCGGCCATAGCCGCGACCTGATTCGGATCACCCACGTCGGCGCGCACGGCCGCGCCCCCGAGCTCCGCGGCGAGCGCCTTCGCCTCGGCCTCGGATCTATTATAATTAATTATCACTCGGTAGCCCTCGCCCGCGAAACGGCGCGCGATCGCGGCGCCGATACCGCGGCTTCCGCCTGTTATAAGAGCGGTTTTCACATAAAATCCCCCTTTTCAAAACAGCCGCGGGCATTAGGATCCCGCGGCTGATATTTTCTAATTGATAAATTTGTCGTGCACCACTCTGACGGCCTCCTCGGCTTTGTCGAGCTTTATCAGAACCGACACCTTGATCTCCGATGTGGCTATCATGTGGATATTTATGTTGTTCTCAAACAGCGCCTCGAACATTTTCGCCGCGACGCCCGGGTTGTTCGCCATGCCCGCGCCCACGATCGAGACCTTTGAGAGGTCGTCTCTATGGTCGAGCTTTTGGTATTTGAGCGTGCCTTTGAGCTCCTCGAGTATCTCGAGAGTTCTGGGCTCGTTGTCTCTGGAGACAGTGAAGGCGATATCCTTTGTGCCTTCTCTGCCGACCGACTGCAGGATCATGTCCACATTTATATGCTCGCTTGCGAGCTCGGAGAATATCCTGAACGCCACGCCGGGCGTGTGCGGAAGTCCGATCACGCCTATTCTCGCCACGTCGTTATCGCGGGTCACGCCTCTTATCAACATTCTTTCCATATCTATTACCTCCTTAACCATTGTGCCCGGAACTTTTTCAAAGCTGGACCTTACCTCAAGCTTCACGTTATATTTTTTCGCCAGCTCAACGCTTCTGTTGTGCAGAACGTTGGCGCCCAGACTTGCCAGCTCAAGCATCTCGTCGTATGTTATCTCGTCGAGCTTTTTCGCGTCTTCGCATATCCTCGGGTCGGCGGTGTAAACGCCGTCCACGTCGGTGTATATCTCGCATTTGTCGGCGTGGAGCGCCGCCGCGATCGCCACCGCCGAGGTGTCGCTTCCGCCGCGGCCCAGAGTGGTTATATCGTCGTATTTGTTAAGCCCCTGGAACCCCGCCACGACCGCGATGCGCTTTTTGTCGATCGCTCTGCGTATGCGCTCGGTGTCTATCTTTTTTATGCGGGCGGCTCCCGACACGCTGTTTGTGTTAAAGCCCGCCTGCCAGCCGGTGAGCGATATCACAGGGCAGCCTATTTTTTCTATCGCCATCGCGAGGAGCGCTATCGAGATCTGCTCGCCGCTGGCGAGCAGCATATCCAGCTCGCGCTTTGAGGCGCTTGGGTTGATCTCGTTCGCCTTTTCTATCAGCTCGTCGGTGGTGTCGCCCTGAGCGGACACGACCACGACCACCTGATTTCCCGCCTTATATGTCTCGGTCACGCGCTCCGCCACGTTCATGACCTTTGCGGCGTCCGCCACGGAGCTGCCTCCGAACTTCTGTACTATAAGTGCCAAAAAAATCCCTCCTGAATTACCTTTTGAAACTTTATATTTTAATCTCGGTTTATTCCGTTTATTTATTCTATTGGTTTTCTATAACGCAGGCTCCGATGTTGTCGGGCCTGAGCTCGTATAATTTCCAGTCCTTCATCTTGCTGAGCAGTATGCCGCTGATCTCGCAGGCGAACCTTTTGTCCGAGCCGTCGACTATCGCGATGATCGTGGGGCCCGCTCCGCTCAGATAAACGCCCAGCGCCCCCTTTTGGTAGCACAGCCGAAACAGGCTGTCCATGTTGGGTATCAGGCGCTTTCGGTAGTTCTGGTGGAGCTTGTCTCCCACCGCGGTCCTGATGTTCTCATATTTGCCCGTGATCAGACTGGCCGCAAGCAGCGCGCTGTGGCCCGCGTTGTATACCGCGTCGTTGTGGGGCACCGATTTGGGAAGCACCTCGCGCGATTTTTTTGTCTGCAAATAAAAATCCGGAACAAGCGCCGCGAAGCGCAGCTCATCCGGGTTGAGCTCTGTTTTGACGTAGCGGACAGAGTGCCTCGTCATGACGTTGACCGTGAAACCGCCGACCAAAGCCGGGGTCACGTTGTCGGGATGGCCCTCTATGTCCGCGGCGAGCCTCAGCATTTCCTCCTGCGACAGCTTGTCGCCGCACAGCTTGTTGGCGGCTACCACGCCGCCGACAATGCCCGCGCTGCTGCTGCCGAGGCCGCGCGTTATCATAATATTGTTTTCAAGCGTGAGTTTGAGACCCGGGCACTTGTGGCCCGTGAGGTCAAACACGCGCTTCATTGATTTGTATATCAGATTTTCCTCGTCGGTCGGGAGAAATTTCGCGGTGTCGTCGATTATGTCTATCTCAAGCCTTCCGCTGTCGTTTTCCTCCGCGGTGACGTAGTTATAAAGGCTCAGCGCTATGCCCATGCTGTCAAAGCCCGCGCCCATATTGGCCGAAGTGGCGGGGATCCTGATCTTAACCATCTTACTGCTCCAAAAGTCTTATTTTCGCCAATACATTATACGCGCCAATGCCGTTTTCGTCCTCAAGCATTTTTTCAAGGCCGTTTTCCGAGACCTCGGGAGTTACGACCGCGAACTCGTTTTCGTAGCCCTCGCCGAGGGTGTATACCTCGTAGCCCTTTAAGTCAAAATCATCGGCGCTGCCGCCGCTGAGTCTCAGATAGAAACGGGCGGGCAGATTCTTGGAATCAAGCAGATATCCGTCTCTGCCCTGCTCCCAGCCCAGAGCCGCCATCTCGCCCTTGTGCTTCACGATGTCGACCACGTCGGACAGCACCGCGCTGGCCGTTGGGAGCGCTCCCGCGCCGCGGCCGTAGAACATAACGTCGCCCAGACCGTCGCCGCGCACCATTATGCCGTTGAACACGTCGTCTATGCCGGCAAGAGGATGGCTGCCGGGCAGGATCGCGGGGCATACCATGGCGTACACGCCGCCCTCGGCTCTGCTCGTGATGCCCAAAAGCTTAACCACCGCTCCGAACCTGGCCGCGTACTTCACGTCCTCAAGGGTTATCTTGGTGATTCCCTCGCAGGGGATCTCCTCGCTGTCAACATATGTTCCGAACGCCAGCGACGCCAGTATCGCCGTCTTGCGGCAGGTGTCGTGGCCCTCGATGTCGGCCGTGGGGTCCTTTTCGGCGTAGCCCTTTTCCTGGGCGCCCTTTAACGCATCCTCAAACGTGGCCCCCTCTTTTATCATCTGAGTTAAGATATAGTTCGTGGTGCCGTTTAAAATGCCGTATATATCGGTGAGCTCGTTGGCCGCCAGACTGGTGTAGAGCGGCCTTATTATCGGGATGCCGCCGCCCACGCTGGCCTCGAACAGATAGCTCGCGTTGTTTTCCTTGGCTACCTTTAAAAGCTCGGTTCCGTGCTTCGCCACAAGCTCCTTGTTGGAGGTGACGACGCTCTTGCCGCTCATGAGCAGCTTTTTGGTGAACTCATAGGCGGGCTTTGTTCCTCCCATGACCTCGACCACAACTCCGATCTCAGGGTCGTTTAATATATCCTCAAAATCCTTGGTGAAGCACTTGTATCGGCTGTCGGGAAAATCTCTGAGGTCAAGAATTTTCGCTACCTCTATTTCCTCGCCGCATCTGCGTTTTATCGACTCCGCGTTTGTGGCGATGAGCTCGCCGACTCCGCCTCCGACAACGCCGAATCCCATAATTCCTATCTTCATTTGGTTATCCTCCGATTCATCAAATTATTGCTGCTGATCAAATTTATATATCACTATTCCGGTGACGAGCTTGGGCCAGAAAAACGTGGATTTTTGAGGCATTTTCTCGTTCGCCAGCGATATGTCCTTTATCTCCGAGATCGCGGTGGGGTTCATCAAAAACGAGCACTGGAACTCTCCGCTCTTTACCCTGTCTATCGCCTCGGCCGCGTCCTTGGTGAAATATATCTTTCCGCGGTCCGACTCGCGGTTCTCGTCAACGTCAAAATATTTCTCAAGTATCAGCTTGTGGAGTATCGTCACGTCAAGGTGCTTATACGCCTCGCTCTTGCCTTCGATCAGATCGTCCATAACGCTTAGGTCCTTGATGTCGAGCGTGTAGTAATAGTCCTGACCCGTGTAGAACGCGAGACGCTTCTCGTCGATCGTGTTGCCGAGCTTTGTCATTATGATGTCGGCGTAGTCGCCCTCGGTGATGTATATCTTCGAGGCGCTGAAATCGTCGGTCAGCACGCTTATTATCATCTGCTCCGAATAGTTTTTCACGTCTTTTATAAGGCGGTGGGTCGGGAACAGGAAAAGTCCGCTGTCGTCCATCGAGGCGAGCATCATCATCGTGTAGTCATAAGGCTGCGTGCCGATCTCGGTGCCGTCCTTTTGATGCTGCTCCCGCCTGTAATTCAGGGCGGTCTCGTATCTGTGATGGCCGTCGGCTATGAACAGCTGCTTGTTTTCAAATTTCTTTGAAAGCACGTTCAGCGTCGCCGGGTCCTTTATTATCCAAACGTTCTGAATAACGTGCTCCTGCGTGGTGAAGGTTATGTCGGGGTCGCCGTCGGAGCATTCGGAGATTATGTCCGCGATCGCCTGATCGGGGTCCATATACAGCGAGTATATCGGGCTCATGGCGGTGCGGGTCTTTTCGATAAGGCCCATTCTGTCGCGCTTTGTTTGGTTCATGGTCTCGGAATGGGGCATGATTATCTTTTTTGAGAACTCCTCAAGCTGCACAAGCGAGATTATGCCCTTGAGGGAATGTGACGGAGACTCGTCGTTTCCCAGGCGGAACTTCTGCTCGTAGATGTAAAACGCCGGGGCGTCCTCGTACACCAGTATCTGCTCTTCTATCCATTTTTTCAGATAAGCGGCGCTGCGGGTGTATTTGTTGTTGTTCTCGTTGTCGCTGTCAAAATCCATGCCGTAATCCAGACGGATCACGTTGTACTCGTCCTTGTTGTAAAGCTCCTGCTGCTGCTCGGGGGTTATTATGTCATAGGGAGGAGAGGTCACCGCGTCAAGATCGCGGAACCGCTCGGCGTTATATCTCAGTCCTTTAAAAGGAATAACTTTTGCCATACTTATCATCCTTTCGGAATTACCGCGCGGGCGCGCCTGATAATTCAATACTTACCGTCAATTTTCAGATAGAATATCAATTTACATGATACAACATATTCGGCTTTGCGTCAAGCCGAATTTTAAAAGATTGATGTAAATATTTTCCCCGTTTTTTTCGGATTTTTTATATTTAATTTACAAATAATATTATTGAAAACCAAATACGGACACGGAAAGGAGATAAAAATGGGAAATTTCAGCACGGGACTTCTGCTCGGCGCCTTTCTCGGCATCGCTCTGGCGATGACCGACAAAAAGGACGTCAAGAAAGCCAAAAAAATAATGCGCGGAATGCGCGCATAAACTATTTATGATAGGTAATACCTTTTGATATTGTAAACGCTCGATATATCTGTTCGAGCAAAATCACCCTCATCAATTGATGAGGAAACGTCATTTTCGAAAAGCCGAGCCGCAGGTCGGATCGGCTTTTTATATCCTCCGAAAGGCCCAGCGAGCCGCCGATTATAAACGCGACGCTCGAAGCGCCGCCAAGCGCCAGATCGTCAAGCGTCCGCGCGAATTTTTCCGATGTCATCTGGGCGCCCTCCACGCAAAGCGACACCACATACGCGCCCTTGGGTATCTTGCTCATTACGCGCTCGCCCTCTTTTTTGAGGACGGCGCTTTTTTCTTTGTCCGAGCCTCCGTCGGGCGTGGGCTCGTCCTTGACCTCGATGATTTTTAAAGCGCAGAAGCGCCCGAGGCGCTTTTGATACTCCTCGGCCGCTTCTCTTAAAAATTTTTCTTTTATTTTTCCAACGGAAATCACGGTTATATTAAGCATTTTTTAAGCATTGTTCTCGGGCTTCGCCTTGAGCTCGGTCTCCTGCGTTGATTCTTGCTTCGCCTTTGCCTCGGCTTTGTCAATATCCTCGATAACCTCGATCGCCGCGTCCGCCGCCTCGGCATCGCCGCTCGCGAACAGGGCGTCAAACTCGTCGCCCTCGATCTTCTCTTTCTCAAGAAGCAGTTCGGCAACCTTTGTGAGCTCATCCATATGCTCGTTCAGAATGGTTTTGCAGCGGTCGTAGCACTCGGTGATTATTCGGTGGATCTCGCGGTCGATCAGAGCCGCTGTCTCCTGGCTGTAGTCGGCGGAATGGCCCGCCTCAAGACCCAGGAACACCTCTCCGCTCTGCTCGCCGAACGTCCTGGCGCCCAGCGCCTCGCTCATGCCGTATTTCGTGACCATTGATTTGGCGATCTTGGTGGCGCGCTCCAGATCGTTTGACGCGCCCGTGCTTATGTCGTCAAGAGCCAGACTCTCGGCGACTCTGCCGCCCAACAGCACGACGATCTCCTCGACCATCTCGGTGCGGCTGTTGTAGCTGGTGTCCTCCTTGGGCAGCGACAGCGTGTATCCGCCGGCTCTGCCGCGGGGAATTATCGAAACCTGATGCACCCTATCCTGAGTGGGCAGCATTTTTGAAACCACCGCGTGGCCCGCCTCGTGGAAGGCTGTGAGCTTTTTCTCTTTCTCGGTGACCTTTTTTGACTTCTTCTCGGGTCCGGCCACGACCTTCATTATCGATTCCTCGAGGTCGATCATGTTTATCATCTTTTTGTTGGCTCTGGCCGCGGCGAGCGCCGCCTCGTTGACTAAGTTTTCAAGATCGGCTCCCGTGAAGCCGATAGTGGTCTTTGCCAGCACGTCGAGCTTAACGTCGGGCGCGAGAGGCTTGTTTTTGGTGTGGACCTTAAGTATAGCCTCGCGGCCGATAACGTCGGGCACGTCGACAAGCACCTGACGGTCGAATCTTCCGGGACGCAGCAGCGCGGGGTCGAGTATATCGGGACGGTTGGTGGCCGCGATAATTATAACTCCCGCGTTCTCGCCAAAGCCGTCCATCTCAACCAGCAGCTGGTTCAGCGTCTGCTCGCGCTCGTCATGACCGCCGCCCAGGCCCGCGCCTCTGTGGCGGCCGACCGCGTCGATCTCGTCTATGAATATGATGCAGGGCGCGTTCTTTTTGGCGTTGTCGAACAGGTCGCGCACGCGGGAAGCGCCCACGCCCACAAACATCTCAACAAAATCGGAGCCCGATATCGAGAAAAACGGAACTCCCGCCTCGCCGGCGACCGCCTTGGCAAGCAGCGTCTTGCCGGTTCCCGGAGGGCCCACGAGCAGCACCCCCTTGGGGATCCTGGCGCCCAGACGGCGGAACCTGTCGGGCGTTTTGAGGAACTGGACGATCTCCTCAAGCTCGGCCTTTTCCTCCTCCTCGCCGGCAACGTCCTCAAACGTCTTTTTGTTGTTGCTTTCGTTTGTCATTCTGGCCTTGCTCTTGCCGAAGTTCATCATTCCGCGGCCTCCGCCGCCCGACTGCTGCATGAACATGAACCAGAACACGCCGAACAGTATGAGTATACCCAATGTGGGCAGCCACGTCAGCCACCAGGGCGGCTCGGCGGGTATCGGGGTCTCGATCTTTAAGGAGCCGTCTTTTATCTGCTCCTCCATTTCGTCGCCCACATCAGCGCGAAGCACCGCGTATCCGGGAACCTCCACCTGCTGCTCGGAATCGCTGTTTTTATATTTAACGGTAGCGATATCACTGACTATGCTGATCTCGCTGACCTCGTGGTTCTGAATACTTCTCACCAGATCGGAATAAATTCCGTTCTCCTGCTCGGGCGTGACGCGCGTCATCGCGAACACCAGCAGGATTATAGCGGTCAGAACCACGTAAAAGCCCAATCCTTTAAAATATTTTTTCACTCTGTCGCCTCCTGTATAACAACATCGTGTATTATATGCCAAAGCGCAATAATATACAATAAAAGATTATACCATAACACTAATAAAAATACAACCTTAATATGAAGATTTTAACAAAAATTTCAAAATTTGCCATAAAAACAAAGTACAATGTCGGTCTCGCCCGCGGCGTTTTTAGGCGGCGTTATGACGCTTCCGAGCTTGATATCCGCCGCGCGGCCCGAGCCGTCGGTCGGATCAAACCACTCGATGCGCTTCGGCTCAAACCCGAGCGCCTCGGCGCGGACAGTAAACGGCCGCCCGCTAAAGTTATAGACAAACGCGAAATCCGCTCCCGAAAACGCCGTTATCCTGTCGTATTTTTCAAAGCCCTTGTTTGATACCAAATTATCATTGTGCGCGCCGGACGCGAAATCCGCCGACGTCATCAGCTCATACAGATATCTCATCTGCGCGCCGCCGGGCAGATTTATCCCGTCAGGCCAGTATTCGCGGGCGTCGTATGACGGAGCTTTGTCGCTCTGCGAATAAAATTGCATTACCGAGTTCGCGCCGTAGGTATGGCCGCAGGCTCCTTCAAATACAGACCAATAAGCGTAACGCCTGGCGTCTATCGCCCGCCAGACAGGCTGAGTGAAATCGTGCAGACCCTGATGTATTCCCTCGTAGGACGGCTCGCCGTCCAGAACCGGCCTCGGCCGATCCGCGGAAAGGCATTTGCGAACGTATCTCCAGTTGTCCTCGCCGAAAAATCCCTCGCTCTCCTTGTTGTCATCCCACGCGCCGAGGCTGTGCTGGTCGTACCGCCTGTGCCCCGACTGGAACATATCAAAGTCCGGCAGGTCGCTCTCTCCGAACCAATCCGCCGAGCAGGTCCTGCCAAACGGATGGAAGGTTATGAGCTTTTGGGGGCAGCGGCTCTTCAGTGTCTCCGCCATGATCTTCCATATTTCAAAGCCGTCGCCGCCGCGGATGTCGCCGCCGAGCACCCAAACTATGTTGTCATGCAGCTTAAATCTCTCAGCCAGAAACTCCGCGTAGCCCCGCGCGTTTTTCTCGGTCAGAAAACCCTTTTTGACCATGGAGCCCCAGACCGGCAGCCACGCTGTGTACAGGCCGTATTTTTTCGCCAGTTCGGTCGCAGCCTCGGCTTTTTTCCAATAATTTTCGGCCCTCTCGGGTCGGTCAAAATCTATCTCCGCCCACGGGCGCCCGAAGTTCTCGTCGTGGACAAGCACGGCCTGTATCACGTTAAAGCGCCGCTCGGCTCGGTTCTTGAAATATTTTTCTATCTCGGCAAGGCTCAGCTTCTGAAGCAGCAGCCAGGCGGTGTCGCCCAGCCAGAAAAACGGCTTTGTTTTTCCACCCTTTTGCTCCCACAGATAGTTCGAGTTTTTCAAAACTTTAAGCATAAAGATCACCGCGAATATTTTATCACATTTCGCCGCCCGCGTCCATGCCTTGCGCGCGGATTTTTCAAATTTCCGCTTTTTTTATAACCGACTTTACCGTGTCGGCCGATTTGAGCAGCTTGGCGCACTCGCTCTCGCTGACGCTTATCGGGACCTTGCCCTCGATCCCGTCCTTTCCGACTATCGCGGGAATTCCGAGAGCCGCGCCCTCTATACCGTACTCGCCGCGCATTATTGACGAGACCGGAAGTATCGACTTTTCGTCTCTGACTATCGCCTCGCAGATACGCTTGACCGCCATGGCTATGCCGTAGTACGTGGCCTTCTTTTTCGAGATTATCTCATAGGCCATGTTTTTAACGTCCTCGGCTATCCGCAGCATTTCCTCCTCGTGGCCGTAGTCGCCTCGCATCTCACAAAACGTGTTCAGCGGGATACCGGCCACGTTGGCGCTGTGCCAGGCGGCGATCTCGCTGTCGCCGTGCTCGCCGATTATAAAGGCATGGACGCTGCGGCTGTCGACGCCCAAAAGCTCGCCCAGTCTCTGTCTGAGGCGGGCGGTGTCCAGCACGGTCCCCGAGCCGATGACGCGGTTCTCGGGCAGATTCGAAAGCTTCGCCGCGGCGTAGGTCAGCACGTCCACCGGATTAGCCACCACAAGCAGCGTGCCGCCGAATCCGCAGTCGTTTATCTTGGGAATGATCGATTTAAAAATCTTAACATTTTTATGGACCAGATCAAGCCTTGTCTCGCCGGGCTTCTGATTAGCGCCCGCGGCCAGTATAATAACCGACGCGCCGCCTATGTCCGAATAGTCCCCGGCATAGATCTTCACCGGGCGGCTGAGGGGCACGCCGTGGCTGATGTCGAGCGCCTCGCCCTCGGCGCGCGCCCTGTCGGAGTCTATCAGCACAAGCTCAGAAAACAGACCGCTCTGCATCAGCGCGAAAGCCGAGGCCGAGCCCACAAAGCCGCAGCCGATGACCGCCGCCTTCAGCGGATCGACAGGCGCGGGGCACTCGGGCTCTAAAATATCGAGCTCAATATTGTTTTTTAATAATTCTTTTGAGTTTTCTAAATCCAAAACTTTCATATAAATATTACCGCCTTAACAGTTTTGGACTTAGTTTTCGCAAATATAATATTTTAATTCAATTTTTTATATACGGTGAAATACATGGTGGTGAACGCCGCGGCGCCTCCGACCAGATTTGAGATAGGCTCCGCCCAAAACACGCCGTTTATCGGCGGCTGCCACACAAGCGGCAGCAGTATGGTGAGCGGCACCACTATCACTATTTTGCGGAACAGCGAAAAGAATACCGCTTGCTTGGGCTTGTCGAGCGCGGTAAACACCGACTGGCCGCAGAACTGCAGCGCCATAAAGCAAAATCCGAAAAAGTAAATGTGCATCGAGCGT
Source organism: uncultured Monoglobus sp. (assembly GCA_947630505.1). Lineage (GTDB taxonomy): Bacteria > Bacillota > Clostridia > Monoglobales > Monoglobaceae > Monoglobus. The sequence goes on from CANRHV010000025.1 coordinate 16,238, forward strand.
ACGCCCGCGCTGAGAAGCTCGGAGCTGTTTGTGAATATCCCCACGAAAAAGCGCGGGAACAGCGCGGCCGCCAGCCACGCCAGCATGGTGTAGGTTATCGTGATCGCCGACATGTATTTTATGCCTTTTTTGACTCTGTGGTGAAGGTTGGCGCCGTAGTTAAAGCCCAGCACAGGCTGAGTGCCGTGGGTGAAACCCATAACAGGCAGCGTCAGGATATCACGCACCGAGATCAGTATCGTCATAATGCCTATGTACGTGTCGCCGCCGTATTTGCCCAGGGTCTTGTTGCAGACCGACTGCACCGCCGCGTTGGTGGCCGACATGGTAAAGGTCGCCAGACCGAGGGAGAGTATCTTTCCCGCGCGGCGCGGCGAGATATGGCGCATACGGCTGAGCTTGATTTTGTATACCGCGCGGCCGCTCAGCAAAAATCCCGTCGTCCACAGCGCCGAGACCGCCTGAGACAGAACAGTGGCGATCGCCGCTCCGGTAACGCCCATATTTAGCGCGAAAATAAAAATCGGGTCGAGAATTATATTCAGCCCCGCGCCCAGCGCGATGGTTATCATGCCTATCTTGCCGAAGCCCTGGGCGTTTATAATGCTGTTTAGACCCAGAGCCACGACAGTGAACACCGCGCCCGAGATATACACCGTGGTGTAGGCCGAGGCGTAGGGCATGGTGCTGTCGCCCGCTCCGAGCATCCGCAGTATGGGGTACTTGAAGATCAGCGTCAGCGCCGTTATAAGCGCCGCCGCTATCAGCAGCATCGAGAACGCGGCGCCCAGCAGCTTTTCGGCCTCCTCATCGTCGCCTCTGCCGCGCTTTATCGAGATCAGAGGCGCCGCGCCTCCGCCGATCAAATTGGCGAACGCCATAACCAGCGTCACGATAGGTAGGCAGATACCCACTCCGGTGAGGGCGCCCGCCGCGTCGGGGCCGTCTATCCTGCCGATAAAAACGCGGTCGACCACGTTGTAAAGCATGGTTATAAGCTGCGCCACAGTCATGGGCACAGCCAGTCTGAGCATATGCTTTAATATACTTCCTCGGGAAAAATCGTTGACCCGCTCCATCTAATCAGTCCTCCGTTACGCCTCGCGGCCAAATTGTTCGGCGCTTACTAAACGGGACGCCCTACGGCGCCCCGTGCGTTATTCTTTTGAAAACCAGGCTTAAATATCATTGAACCTCTGCTCCAGCTTGGGATAGACCTTTTCCTCAACATAGATATACCAATCGAGCAGCTTTTTGGTCTCGTTATAATACTTTTCAACATCCTCGTCGATATAAAAATCGCTGTTCTGCGCCTTGTGGTTCCTTATATTGGCGATCTCCTGGTTTATCTTGATAAGCTGCAGGCGCACGCTGTTGTACTCGTCCCAGACCGACGCGATCTGCGGATAGGTAAATCCGCTTAAGCACTCGCCTATCTTTTTTCTCAAAAGTATGGACAGAAAATCCGCCGTGTCAAAAAACGCCTTGCACTCGTTGCCGAGAGCCGACCTCAGATTGTCCATCATATATTTTTCATTGAAGGTGCCGCTGCCCGTTCTTGACATATAGTCGTTGGCGCACACGTGAATAATATTCTCATACGCGTTTTTGAGGCTGTTGATCGGCAGGAAAAACGTTTTAAGCTCGGAGCCGTATTCCTCGGCGAGAATATAAAGCTCTTTAGTCTTTAAGTGCACATAGAAAATGCGCTCCCAATACTCGTCGGCGGTCATGTTTCCCTTTCTGTAGGAATTAATGCCGTCAAACATCGCCTTGTTAGCGGACTCCACGGTATCGGGCTCGCGGCCGTTATCGCGGCGTCTGCGGCCGCCCGCGGTGCGTCCGGTCTCCTCGGTGGAAATAATTTTTGTCTGATCGTTTTCGGAATTATTTTTACTCATTCTCAGTTCCTGCCCTTCAATATTTTTTGCGGCGCGTACTTTCTTCTCATCGACTCGAGATTGCTGTCGGTATAGAAGCAGCCCGTGGCGATCCTCGCGTCGGATGTGGCCGAGGAATAAAAGTCCTCGTACTTATAAACCGTCTTTTTTGTTATCTCATCCGGGGCTATCGGAAACTCGGCGTCCATCAGCGTCGCTGTGCCTCTCGCCTCGGTTATCTTATAGGCGGAATAGAGCAGCCCGAACAAAACGCAGAATCCGATAATAATGCCCGCTATCCAAATGAGCGTGAAAGCCGTGTTCATCATTTTTTCTCGCCTTCCCTGACATTGATATTGACCGTTATAAACATAACAAGCGCCAAAATAATCGAAACAATCAGGAACTCGGTGTTCATTTTATAAACGGTCACACCGAAAACCGTTGGATCGCCCTCGAGCATCAAATATCCCATAATGGCAAGGAAAACCGCGATGACCTCCAAAAACGCCAGCAAATACACCAGCATAGTGCTGCGCCTTCCCATGAGAACCGCCATGCCTATGGCGATTATCGCGGTCGCGGCAACCAGATACAAAACATCGTTGTCGCTGAACACCATGATCCAGTATCCGATATCAACAGCAGTGGCAGCCTTGGTAAAAAACGGCCGCAGCATCAGCGGAAAGAAGGAAAAAATCAGGCACAAAAGCCATACTGTGAACATCTTAAAAAACTGTCGGAAGTCAAACAGCACCCTTCCTCCGACTTTTTTGTTTGCAGTTTCACGGTAATCCGCCACTTAAATCCCTCCTGCGCGGCGCGGAGCCGCCTCCTGATTGGTTCAGTCAGTTTGTTAATATTTCTACTATTAATAAAGTACCATAAAAAATACGCATTGTCAAGCGATTAGCATAAATAATATATTTCCGCGACATTTTCACGTATATTTTGTCAGTATTATCAAATATTCGAAAATCAAATAGGCGCTCGGATGAGGTGTTCCGCAATATAAACCGAATTTTTCCGCAAAATAAAGAGCCGGCTTTGCCGGCTCGTAAATTATATCGCGAAGTAGTATCCCACGCCTCTTTTTGTCATAATATGCTTGGGCTGGGACGGGTCGTCCTCGATCTTTTCCCTCACGCGGCGCACCGTGACGTCGACCGTGCGCACATCTCCGTAATACTCATAATCCCACACGTACTCAAGAAGGCTTTTTCTTGAATATATCTTGTTGGGCTGCGCCGAAAGGAATTTGATAAGCTCAAACTCCCTAACAGTAAGGTCTATCAGCTTGCCGTCCTTGTAGAGCTCGTATCTGTTGCAGTCGAGCGTGAAGTTGCCGATCTCTACTATATCGGACTCGACCTCCTCCTGCTGCGGAACTATGTCGCTGCGGCGCATATTCGCCTTTACTCTCGCCAGAAGCTCGCGCACGCTGAAGGGTTTGGTTATGTAGTCGTCGGCTCCCAGCTCAAGGCCCAGGACCTTGTCGACCTCCTCCTCTCGCGCGGTTATCATGAGTATCGGAACGTCGGATTTGTCGCGTATCTTTCGGCAAACCGAGAATCCGTCCAAATTCGGCAGCATAACGTCGAGCAGGATCAGATCGGGCTTTTCGATCTCTGCCTTCTTGACCGCCTCCTCGCCGTCATAGGCCTCGCATACGGTGTATCCCTCGTTCCTCAGATTAAGGGTCAAAATCTCAACGATGCTTTTTTCATCGTCAACAATCATTACTTTTTTTCCCATATCGGTATCGCACCCCCAAGTTATTTCAATAAAAACGTAAAATCAAATTAATTTGTTTAAACTCCGCTTTTTTGGCAAAATATTGCGAAAAAGTTACACCAGAGTTACACATATTATAATTTTATACCACTTCATTTAAAAAATCAAGGCTTTTATTAAATTATTTTTAAAGAAATTTTACAAGACAAAAACAAGGGCGGACGACCTCGGCCGCCCGCCCCTAATACCTGGTTCCTAGATCCTATTTCCTAGTCCCTACGTTAGCAATTCTCTCCGTCCTCGGTCATCGCGTCGTAGCCGCTCTCGCCTGTGCGGATCTTGACTACATTGTCAACGCCGTAAACGAATATTTTTCCGTCGCCTATATGGCCGGTGTAGAGCGCCTTGCTGGCCGCCTTGATAACGTCATTCACCGGAACTCTGCAAACAACTATCTCTACCTTTATCTTAGGCAGCAGCGTTGCCTCGACCGCGACTCCGCGGTAGAACTCGCTCTTGCCCTTCTGCATGCCGCAGCCCAGAACGTGCGACACGGTCATTCCCGTAACGCCTATATTGTTGAGCTCGCGCTTTAAGGACTCGAACTTCGACTCCTTGCAGACAACCGTCACCTTGGTTATCGGGTGTCCGTCGCCGTCAGTGGCCTTGCCCGCCGCAGGCGTCGGAACATTGATTACCGGAACGGTCAGCGGAGTGGGAGCCGCCGCAGCCTCTGTCTCCTCGACCGCGCCCTCGGCGATAGCCACTCTTGAGGGCATGAAGTCTGCGTACGCCGATGACATGCCGTGTTCGTGAACATCCAGACCCTCGATCTCCTCCTCTGCCGAAACTCTGAGGCCGATCGTCTTTTTGATAAGCATAAACGCGATAAACATCGTCACAGCCGTCCAGCCGCAGATAGTGATTATTCCCAAAAGCTGCAGTCCCAGCTGCGAGAAGCCGCCGCCGTGGAACAGGCCGTTGACCTCGCAGGCGGGAACGCTCGTCGAGGCGAACAGACCCACAGCGATAGTGCCCCAAATGCCGTTTATAAAGTGAACGGCAACAGCGCCGACGGGATCGTCGATATGCAGAACGTTATCGAGGAACCATACGCCGAACACAACCAGCAGTCCGGCCACCGCGCCGACGATTATGGAGCCCCAGCCGTCGATCATGTCGCAGCCCGCGGTTATCGCCACAAGACCCGCCAGAGACGCGTTCAAACACATCGAAACATCGGGCTTGCCGTACTTGAGCCATGTGAATATCATGCAGACCACCGTAGCGACCGCGGGAGCGATCGTTGTGGCCATGAATATCGACGCCAGCTGATCGCCCGATGTGGCGGCCGCGCCGTTGAATCCGTACCAACCGAACCAAAGAATGAAACAGCCCAGAGCGCCGATAACAATATTATGACCCGGGAAGGCGTGTACCTTGGTTTTTCCGTCCTTATCCTTGGTGAACTTGCCTATGCGGGCGCCCAACAGAGCCGCGCCGATAAGCGCCGACAGACCGCCGACCATATGTATGCAGGCCGAGCCCGCGAAATCGTGGAAGCCGAGCTGAGCCAGCCAGCCGCCGCCCCATACCCAGTGGGCCTCTATCGGATAAACGACCAGCGATATGATCGCCGAGTACACGCAGTAGGACGAGAACTTGGTTCTCTCGGCCATAGCGCCCGAAACGATCGTAGCGGCCGTGGCGCAGAACACCAAGTTAAACACGAAGTTTGACCAGTCAACGTTTGCGTAGTCGGTGATTATGCCGAGGGTCGGCATACCCATGAATCCGCCGAGCGTGTCCTCGCCCAGCATCAAACCGAAACCGAGTATGATGAACATTACCGTGCCTATACAGAAGTCCATTAGGTTTTTCATAATAATGTTACCGGAGTTCTTGGCTCTTGTGAAGCCGGCCTCCACCATGGCGAAGCCCGCCTGCATAAAGAACACCAGCGCCGCGCCTATCAGGAACCATATCCCGAACATCTCGGAAGTTGCCAATTCAATAATATTGTTCATAACTTATTCCTCCTTAAATGCCTTTAAAAATAAATAAAAAGAAGGGGCCCGAAAAACTTTCAGACCCCTTTGTCTTTTTGCGATATAATTTTGTTTGGTAATATATATTATGTTTTGTAAATTGTTTTTGTGATTACTCCTGGATCGAGAACAACAGATCGCCGTATGTGGGGAACGGCCAGTAGCTCTCGGCCGTGTTCTCTTCCATCTCGTCCGCGACCGCTCTGACGTCGTTCATCTCGGGCAGGATAACGTCGGCGAAGAATTCCGCCTGCTCCTGACCCTCGGGCATCTCGGCCGCCTTTTTGATGTCGGCCTCGAGAGCCGCCACAGCCTTGCTGAGCTTGAGCTCCAGCTCGGACAGGTGGTTGATGAGGCCTTCCTCGAACTCGGTCGTGATGCCGCCGATCTGCTTCTTGGAAACGACCGTGTCGGCCAGATCCTTAACGTAGCTCGCAACCGCCGGAGCGATGTCGCGCTTCGCCATCTCGACCGTCGTCTTGGCCTCGATGTTTATGGCCTTGCTGTAGTTCTCGAGATTGATCTCATAGCGGGCGAACATCTCGTCCTTTGTGAGTATGCCGTGTCTTACGAACAAATCAACGTTCTTGTCGGCGACGAACATTTTAAGAGCCGCCGGCGTGTTTTTAAGGTTGCACAGGCCTCTCTTCTCGGCCTCGCCAACCCAACTGTCGGCGTAGTTGTTGCCGTTGAAGATGATGCGCTTGTGGTTCTTCATGGTGTCGCGCACAATGCTGTAGATCTCGGCGGTCTTGTCCTCGGCGGCGGTAAGCCTCTCGGCGTATCCGTCAAGCACATCGGCCACCGCGGTGTTTAAGATAAAGTTCGGGCCCGCGATAGACAGAGCCGAGCCGGGCATTCTGAACTCGAACTTGTTGCCCGTGAACGCGAACGGCGAGGTTCTGTTTCTGTCGGTGGTGTCCTTGGCGAAGTCGGGGATCGCGTCGATACCCGAGTTCATGACCTCTTTCTTCTTGTTCTTGAAGTTGCTGTCGTCCTCGATCGAATCGAGTACCGCCTTGAGGTCGTCGCCCAGGAACATCGAAATGATCGCCGGAGGTGCCTCGTTGGCTCCCAGTCTGTGATCGTTGCCGGCCGTGGCTACCGAGCTTCTGAGCAGATCCTGATACTTGTCGACCGCCTCGATGACCGCGCTCAGGAAAAGCAGGAACTTGGGATTGTCGTGCGGGTTCTTGCCGGGTTTTAAAAGGTTCTCGCCGGCATCGGTCGAGATAGACCAGTTGTTGTGCTTGCCGCTGCCGTTGATGCCCTCAAAGGGCTTCTCGTGGAGCAGGCACTTCATGCCGTGCTTCTCGGCGACCTTTTTCATGATCTCCATTGTCAGCTGATTGTGGTCGGTGGCGATGTTCGACTGGCTGAATATGGGCGCCAGCTCGTGCTGAGCGGGAGCGACCTCGTTGTGCTTGGTCTTAGCCAGAATTCCCAGCTTCCAAAGCTCGCGATCAAGATCCTTCATGTACTCCGACACTCTTCTCTTTACAACGCCGAAATAGTGGTCGTCAAGCTCCTGACCCTTGGGGGCGGGAGCGCCGAACAGCGTTCTGCCGGTGTATGTAATATCCTTTCTCTTGAGGGCTACCTTTCTGTCGATCAGGAAGTACTCCTGCTCGGGGCCTACCGTTGTGATAACGCGCTTAACGTCGGTGTCGCCTATGATGTGGAGCACGTTCACGGCCGACTGGCTGAGAGCCTCCATCGAGCGCATAAGCGGCGTCTTTTTGTCGAGCGCCTCGCCTGTGTAGGAGCCGAAAACCGTGGGTATGCACAGTATGCCGTCCTTGATAAAGGCGTTGGACGTGGGGTCCCAGGCGGTGTAGCCTCTGGCCTCAAACGTGGAGCGCAGACCTCCCGAGGGGAAGCTGGACGCGTCCGGCTCGCCCTTGATGAGCTCTTTGCCGCTGAACTCCATGATAACATGGTCAACGCCGTCGGGCTGAATGAAGCTGTCGTGCTTCTCGGCTGTAACGCCCGTCATGGGCTGGAACCAGTGGGTGAAATGGGTAACCCCGTTCTCAACCGCCCAGTCCTTCATGGCGTTCGCCACAACGTCCGCGACCTCCCGCGTCAGAGGCGTGCCCTCCTCCTTGGTCTTGCGGAGCTGCTTGTAGATATTGTCCGGAAGGCGCACTTTCTGGACCGAGTCCTCAAAGACCGCGCTGCCGAACAACTCGTTCATCTTATCCATTTACAAAACATCCTTTCTGAATAGATATATGTTAATTATATTGCTTTTAAAATCAAAAGAGGCGCCGCGAGAGAAATCTCACAGCGCCTTTGCTGACCTTACTGTGAATTATACTCCCATATTTTCGATTTGTCAACAAATTTAAGTCCCATTCGGCCAATTTTATAAGACATGCCGAAACCGACAAATTTTTAACAATTTATTTTGTTAAAGTTGACATAGGGACTAGAGAATAGGATCTAGGAACTAGGACGGGCGGATAATATCCGCCCCTCTCGCCTTCCCCTTGAGGGGAAGGTGGGTGCCAAAGGCACTCGGATGAGGTGTTTTCTAGTACCTAGTCCCTATTTGCTAGTCCCTACGTTGACACCTCATCAGTCAGGCTGCGCCTGACAGCTTCCCCTCAAGGGGAAGCCTTCAGGGGGGAGCTGTCGGCGAAGCCGACTGAGGGGGGAGGCGTAATCCCTATTCGCTAATCACTATTCACTACCTCGTACATCCCCGCGGCCTCGTCTTTGCGCACGTTGTCCTTGACCGACAGCACGCGTATTCTGAGCGGCTTTTCACCGAACATGATCTGTATCTCGTCGCCCTCTTTGACGTCGTACGACGCCTTTACGACCCTTCCGCCGACCGACACGCGACCGCCGTCGCAGGCCTCGTTAGCCACCGTCCGCCGCTTTATGATCCGCGACACCTTTAAAAATTTATCAAGTCTCATTTTTTCTCCTTTTGTATATCACACATGTTTGGCTCGCCCCTTGGGGAGAGCTGTCTGCGTAGCAGACTGAGAGGGGTCAACACAGCCTCAACCGTTCCCATTTTTTCAACTCTACTTCTCGGCAATAAAGAAAAATCTGCGAAATCTAAATATATACTCTCCGTTTTCCTGCTTTTCATAAACCTCGGCGGCGCGTTCGGTTATTTCCGTTTCGAGTTTTTTCGCGTTTTCGGCATCCAAAGCATTAAGATACGGACGCAGATTTGTTCCTTTTATCCATTCTACCATCGCCTCCACGGAGGGCATACGATGATAATATACTGTTTCCCATATATCAAAGTCATTCGCGCATGAGGCGAGTATGTTAAAATATTCCTCCGGCGGCAAGGTGGCGATCGTTCTGATCTCCTTGTCTGCAAACCCCCAGCGCGGTTCGGACAGAACATCGTTTTCAACCACAAACAACGGCTCATTATAATTCATCGGTATTTGAACAGCCAACACGCCGCCGTCGTTCAGCTTTCCAAGCAGCGCGGGGATCAGCGTACTGTGGCCGGGGACCCATTGAAGGCAGGCGTTGGAGAATATGACATCATAGCTTTCCAAGGTTTCCGGATCCGCCGCAATATCACATAACCTGAATTCTATATCCGCGCATGACGCTTTCGCTTTTTCTATCATCTCCGGCGAGCTGTCTATTCCGACAATACGCGCTTTGGGAAATGTTTTTTTAAGCACGGACGTGCTGTTGCCCGGGCCGCAGCCGATGTCAAGAACGGTTCGCGGGTCTTTATCTGCAATTCTTTTTGCCAAATCAACAGCGGGCTGTGTGCGCTGCCGTTTAAATTTCAAGTATTGGTCCGAACTCCACTCTATCATGCAAATTCCCGCCTTTCTGTTTACTAATAACTGCGTTCCCACCTCCGTCAGGCTACGCCTGCCACCTCCTCCCGGGAGGAGGCACGGGCGGCCGAGGTCGTCCGCCCCTACGGCATATTACATACCCCGGTTGTAGGGGACGGCGCCCTCGACGTCCCGGCCACCTCATGCCTTCCCCTTGAGGGGAAGGTGGGTGCCAAAGGCACTCGGATGAGGTGTTTTCTAGTTCATAGTTTCTATTTCCTTGTCCCTACGTTGACACCTCATCAGTCAAGCTGCACCTGACAGCTTCCCCTCAAGGGGAAGCCTCTGCCCATCCTATTCCCTCTCAAACATCTCAAACTCGTCAATAAACTTATTCGTATATTCCCTGAGCGCCAGCTCGGGGTCGGCGCCGGCTTTGCGGGCGCGGCGCACAAGCTCGAACAGCGCCGCTCCGAAATCTTCTTCGGCGGGCTCGCCGATCTCGGGCGCGTAACCCGCCTTTTCGGCCTTTTTCTGTATCTTTTCGGCGCGCATAAGCGCGGGCAGATACTCGGACACGCCCCTAAGCTCGTCCGCTATGCTTTGCTGGTGCCGATCGCCGCGCTTTATCGCGTCCCAGTTTTTCAGCACCTCTCCGCTGCCCGACACGTTGACGTCGCCGAACACATGCGGATGGCGGTGGATCAGCTTGCGGCATATCGCGTCGGTCACGTCGTCTATGTCGTACTCGCCCGCCTCTTTGCCTATCACCGCATGGAACACCACTTGCAGCATCAGATCGCCGCTCTCGTCGGCCATCTTTTCGGGCTTTCCGCCGTCGATCGCCTCGATCAGCTCGTAGCCCTCCTCGATCAGGTTGCGCTTTATGCTCTCGTGGGTCTGCTCGCGGTCCCAGGGGCAGCCCCCGGGCGCCCGCAGCAGCTCGGTCACGCGCACCAGATCGTCAAAGTTATATTTTTCGCTCTCGTTTTTAAAATTAAAATCCATAATTACTCCTTCTATTTTATCAGCCTAAGCCGCTCCAATATCCCCGCGATCTTCTCGCCCTTGGGCAGGTTCAGCAGGTCCTCGCGCTTAACGGCGCGGACAACGAATATCATAATAAGATAAACCACTCCGCAGACCGCGATCTCAAACAGCGTCATTATCCTCGACGAGGGCAGAGCGCCCGCCACAAAGAATCCGACCGCGCCCATAACCAGAGCGGCGACAAGCGGCTTTACTATCGTGTCGATCGGCTTGAATTTCATGTCGGACAGCCGAACGATCTGCACCGTGTTGATGACCGCGATTATCAGATAGCATAGGAACGTGCCGACGGGCGCGCCCTCGATTCCAAGCACGGGTATCATTAAATAGTTGAATATCACCTTGGCGGCTCCGCCTATCAGCATGTTGATGACCGGATAATAAACCTTGCCGTAGGCCTGGAGCATGGCGTTTGTGACCTGGACAACCGAAACCGGGATTATCGCGATCGACAGGATCGCCAGAACGTTCGCCGCGTTGTCGGTGCTGAAAAGCAGGTTCAGCACTCCGCCCGACAGCGCCGACATTCCTATGGCGCAGGGCGCTCCGAACAGCAGAGCCAGACGGATCGCGCTCTCGGTTATGTTTCTGGCCTGAATTTTATTGCCTTTCGCCAGCGAGCCCGAGATCGCGGGCACAACGCTGGTTCCCAGCGCCACGACCAGAGTCAGCGGCAGGTTGAACATAGTCAGCGCCTTGCCGGTATACATTCCGTAAAGCGATGTGGCTTTCTGGACGTTTATCTGAACCGCGTCCCAGCCCTCCTGGGCCACCTTCTGCATAAACTCGGAGCTTCCCTCGAACATAAACGCGTAGCGGTCAAAAACCGAGGGATTGACGACAAGTCTGCGGCTTATGGTCGACATATCTATAAGCGTCGTGAGGCTTGAAACCGACGCGCCTATCGTTATGGGTATCGCGATGAGCACCAGCTCTTTGAGTATCGTTTTTTTCGGTCTGAGCTTTTGAGCCGCCGCCACGGACGGGGCGACCTTTTCGCCGCGCCGCTTGGCCGCCACCGCGAAAAATATGTAGATGCAGATAAGCAGCGTGGCCGACATAAAGGTTCCGGCGGTCACGCCCAATATCGCGCCCGCCGACGCATAGACCGTTCTCAGGTGCGCCGACTGGATGACCCGTCCGGCCATGTCCACAAGGTTCGGCATGTCGGTGTTCACCGCCATGTTCATAAAGAATCCCGCCGCCAGAAGACCGATAACCAGCTTTCCGGTGGACTCGATAACCTCGGAAAACGCGGTAGGGTACATGTTCTGCCTGCCCTGGAAATATCCGCGCAGCGCCGACGCCATCGACACGAAGAAGATAGCGGGCGAGATCGCCTTGATGCCAAGCTCGGCGTCGGGCATCCCGACCGCCCTCGCGAACGGCCCCGCGAACGCGAACAATATAACGCTGCCGACTATTCCGATAACGAACAGCAGCGAGAACGCGGTCTGGAAAACGCGCTTCGCGTCGCGCTCGTCCTCGCGCGCCAGGCTCTCGGAAACCATTTTGGATATCGCCACCGGGAATCCCGCGGTCGCCACGATAAACATAAAGGTATAGATCTGATAGCCGCCGTTAAACAAGCCCATGCCGTCGTCGTTTATCAAATTGGTCATGGGTATCTTGAAGAACGCGCCTATGATCTTAACTATTAAACTCGCTATGCCCAGGATCAGCGCGCCCTTAACAAAGCCGCCGCCCGCGCTCTTTTTCTTGCTCAAATATTTCAGCTCCTTGTTTGTGTGTAATTTGTATTATTTTACTATTATATTATAACGCGCCGAAAATTACAATATATATTTTGAAATTTAATCAATTTGAAAACAATTTTGACAGTTGCCGCAAAAAAGCGCTTGACAAAAAAGAAACGATAATATATAATAAACATACGAAAGGGAACCGCCCGAAAGCGATCCCCGATCGCACAATAGGGAACCGTCAAACGGTTAGCCAAAATAGTTAATCATAAGAATATGACCGCTAATTTAGCAGAGGGCGGTCATATTGCTTTTATACTCACTGTTATAAAAAATATTATAGCAGCGACGATTATTTTTAAAATCGTATTAAGCATCAGCAATACCCCCTTTCAATAAGCTCACGAGAATTACTCATGGCAAATATGGGAGGTCACCTCCTTTCTTTTTAGAATAGGAGACAGCTAACCGCTCATAATACCCTTTTGCGTCTTTAATATTATACCATGATATGACAAAAATCGCAAATTAAGATAGTGTTACAAATTGTTCTATAATTTTGACAGTCACCGCAAAAAACGCTTGACAAAAAGAAGACAATAATATATAATAAACATACAAAAGAGAAACGGCAGAGCGTAAAAACGGTCAGCCGCTTCGAATAAGTTGAATATCAACCGATCCTCGGCCGCTAAACTTTGGATCGGTTGTATTTTTTATTGCACAGACTGTGCAAAAATCGCAAATAATACGATTATTACAAATAGTGCAATGAAAATTTTGAAAGTAAAAGCTTTCATCATCGCATCACCGCCTTTCTGTCAGTCTCAAACACAAATTTGAGTGCCCGGAAAGGAATGAAGCGGCCAACCGTCCTTACGTTTTGGCTCTGCCTTTTACGATCATGCGTTTTAGTCGCACAATCATGTTTCTCCGCACGGAGTATCCGCACTTGCGGTATTAACCGCCATAAATATTATATCACCCTCCGACAAATTTTGCAAATTAAGATAGTGTTACAGATTGTTCATAGCGCCATAAAAAACCGCCTTGATTTCTCAAAGCGGTTTGTTGTTTTAAATTGCCTTTGGCCGGAGCGTCACTCCCGGCATCTCTTTTGCCCGCCTCGATCGCACGCGGCGCATGAGGACGCACTTTTCACCTCAAAGACATTTTTTATTGTATATCACCAAAACGGATTTGTCAATCACGCAAAGCGACGCTTTGATTTTATTTTATTATTAAAAAGTCTTGATTTTTTTATTAAAACAAGATATAATAATTATGTGAGAATTTCAGAAATTCAGAAAAGCGAAAGGATGATGAATATGTTGGCCGAGATAAGGGGCCGCTCTCAGGTTACAATCCCCGCGGATATTGTCAAAAAACTCGGTATCAGCGAGGGCGACAAGTTCGACATCACGGAAAAAGACGGAGGCATATTTTTGTGTCCCGTGGTTGTGTACCCCAAGGATAAAATCGCAAAAATTGCAAAATTAATCCAAAACGCCGATGGAGAGACAGCAAAGCAGACCGCCTTTGAAAGCGTGGAAGATATGTTTGCCGACATGGGGATCGACATTTAAAATGTATAAACTGAAATACACAAAGACCTTTGAAAAGCAATTGAAAAGCTTATCGCACGTTGAACAGACAGCGGTTGCCAAAAAGCTCAAATTATTAATTAAAGATCCGTTTTATCCCTCGCTCAGGAGCAAAAAAGTGCAGGGTCTTGATAATGTGTTTGAAATGAGTGTCAATATGGACATAAGAATTTTGTGGCGATACGAAAATGGTGTCATTATATTGTTGTTGGAAATTGGGCACCACAAGGACATACTTGGTATATAATAATTTTGTTTCTGAGAATTTTGTCGAAAAAAGAGGAAAAGTTTTTATTTACATAATGCCGCGGCTGTGATATAATCAAACTTGCCTAATTAATTACTTTCTTTAATGCACGATGCATGTATTTAATGTGCAAAAAATACATGCTCGTCTTTCTACACATGCATTGTGCGTTTTGAAAGATTAATTAGGCAATAGAGCATCGTGTTTTTTGGGCGCGCTGCTCTGCTTCGCGCCTTTTTATTTTGCGCAAAATTTTAAATTTCAGGAGGTATCGCTATGATAGTTAAGATCGACTCGATGGGAAGGATCACGGTTCCAAAAAAATTCAGAAACGAGTTTAATTTAAGGCCCGAGTCCGAGGCAAACATGCTGCCCCTGCCCGACGGCAACGGAGTTTCGCTGTTTCGGCTTGTGCCGCGCTGCGCCAACTGCGGCGAGGAAAAGGGCCTTGAAAAGTTCGAAAATATCTCGCTCTGCCCGAATTGCAGGCGCGTTTTGAAATACGCGCTGAGATAAGCCCCTGCGGCTGAAAATAATATTCAATAAAATATAATTTAATATTGCCAATTTCCCCAAAATATGATATTATTTTTGTATCAAGAATAAATATCGGGAGGAGATTGTTATGAAAAAACGGATATCATTATTATTGTGCCTCGCGTTGTTGCTTCAGACTGTGATCTGCACAAGCGCCGGGGCAGTAAGTATAGGCGGAAACTATCTCTCATCGGCGGGCGCCTGCGTTATGGACTACGAGACGGGCGAGGTGTACTATGAATATAACGGCTACACGCCGCGCGTTCCCGCCAGCATGACAAAGATCATGAATCTCTATTGCGTGTACGAGGCGCTGAAAAACGGCGAGATAAGCCTTGACACTCCGGTTCCGATAAGCGCGGCGGTCTATAACAAATCCCGCGACTCGGTTTATCAGAGCGTGCTGCCTCTTTATTATAACACGGTCTACACGGTGGACGAGATGATAGACGTCGCCGCGGTATACTCCGCCAGCGGCGCGGCCGTGGCTCTGGCCGAGCTGGTGGGCGGCGGAAGCGAGAGCGCCTTTGTTGAGCGCATGAACCGAAAGGCCGCCGAGATGGGGCTTGACGCGGTTTACTATGACAGCTGCGGCATAGCCGAAAACAAAATATCGCCCATCAGCATGGCAAAGCTCGCGGCGAATATTATCCGCGACTATCCCGACATACTTGTGAGGACCTCAAAGCCTTCGGTCCGCTTTCACGGGAACACCTATCCAACAACAGACCACTTGCTTGACACCTACTATTATTCGGGAGCCGACGGCCTCAAGACCGGCACCACTCCCGCAGCGGGCTACTGCTTCTGCGGCACGGCGGTGAGAAACGGCAGGCGCATGATCTCGGTCACCATGAGCTCATCGTCGACCGGGCAGCGCTTTATCGACACGGCGCGCCTGTTGGACTACGGCTTCGCGGCGGCGAACGACAAGTACGGCAGCATATACTACACCGACATGCGGACGTTTGTGAACGGTACCGAGCTTCCGACGTTTTTGTATAACGGCGGCTCGCCAAAGGTTTTGATCATCGCCGAGGACCTTCACAGCTGCGGCTTTGATGTTTCGTACGATCCGGACACCAAAACGGTTTACGCCAAATTCAACGAAAACAAGCCGCACGAGCCCATCGCTCTTGACAGCTACAAAAACAAAAACGGCGAAAAGGCGTTTTCGATAGCGAGCGGAGATGTCAGCCTTGTTATCGATGACGGCGCCGAGCAGCACAAGATAAGCGATATTTACAATATAGGCGGCTATATCTGCGCCTCGGTCGACGAGATAGGCGCGATATACAATTACGCGTGGAACGACGCCGAGCGCGCCGCGAACATCACCGCCTTCAACAAAACAGCCGCTCCCGAGACCGCCGAAAACCCGCTTGAGGGGCTGACATCAAAGAGCGCGTTTATCATGGACTATGAAACCGGTGACGAGCTGTATTCCCTCGACGCCGACACGCGTAAGCCCGCGGCGTCCATCGCCAAAATGATGACGGTCTACGTTCTGCTCGACGCGGTGAAAAACGGAGAGCTGAGCCTCGATCAAACGGTGCCGATAAGCGAAAACGTCTACAACCTGTCCCGCAACGAGGACTACAAAATGATGGCGAACCTTAATTACGACGAGACCTACACCCTGGACGAAATGCTCGACATGATAGTTATCGACTCGGCGGCGGCCTGCGTCACCGCCTGCGCCGAGCTGCTGTGCGGAAACGAGGGCGCCTTTGCCGAGCGCATGAACCAAAAGGCAAAAGAGATCGGCATAGGCTCCGAGTTCCACAACGGCACGGGCGTGTGCCTGAACCCCGACACCGACGGCCTTGAAAATCTGATGTCCGCGAGAGACATCGCGATCATGGCGCGGCGCATGATCGAGGACTATCCCGAGGTGCTTGAGCGCACCAAGCGCGCCTCGGTGGACTTCCACGGCCAGACCTATTATAACCTGAACAAACTGTTCACCGACTACTATTACGAGGGCGCCGACGGCTTCAAAAACGGAATGACCGACGCCTCGGGCTACTGCATGTGCGCCACCGCCGAGCGCGGCGGCAAGCGCGTTATCACCGTGAGCCTGCCCTCCGACTCAAACGAGGCGCGGTTCACCGACTCGATAATGATGATGGACTACGCCTTTGAAAAACTGGGCGTTTCGGGCTCCTCCGACTTGGGCGGCGCACCGGGCATTGACGGGAGCCGCGATATCACAATAAACATAGACGGCAATTATATAATGAATTTCTCGGGCGGCGGCCCCGCTGTTAAAGGCGGCGAAGTCACAGCGCCCGTCCGCGAGCTGTTTGAGACCCTTGAAAAAACCGTGGAATGGAGCGAGGCCGAAAACAAAGCTGTTATCCGCGACGAGACCACGGCCGTCACCCTGACCCTCGGCAGCGACACAATGACAAAGACCGTGAAAAACCCGATAGACGGTTCCGAGACGACCGAGCAGATACAGCTTAGCTCGCCGGCCGAAATGCTGAACGACAAGCTGTGCGCGCCGATCACGCCGATAGTCGAGGCCTTCGGCGCGGCGGTCATCACCGACGCGGATACCAACACGATATTAATAATCGCGGGCGTCTGCTGACAAAAATATTTTAAAAACCGACAAAAAATCGGCTGTGATTTTGCACAAAAATCACGGCCGTTTTTTGTGCAAATCTATTCCGAGTGCAGAATTTGTGAAAATCAAGACAAAGTTTGGCGAATTTGTTTGACACCAATTATTATTTGCGGTAAAATATCCTAGAATAGATGTATGCTATAAACAGGAGGTCACAGAATGGCAGATTTTAAAAAATGCGATAACGAAAAAGTAAATAAATGGCTCAGCGAGCAGATCGAGCTTTGCCGCCCCGAGACCGTTGTTTGGATCGACGGCAGCGAGGAGCAGCTCGAGGCGCTCCGCGCGGAGGCGGTTTCGACCGGAGAGATGATAAAGCTGAATCAGGAGAAGCTCCCCGGCTGCTACTACCACAGAACGGCCGAGAACGACGTTGCCCGAGTTGAGGACAGAACATATATCTGCACGCCTACCGAGGAAGAGGCGGGCCCCATCAACAACTGGATGGCTCCCGACGAGATGTACGCCAAGCTCAACAAGCTGTACGACGGCTCGATGGAAGGCAGAACAATGTATATCATCCCCTACTCGATGGGTCCCGTCGGTTCGCCCTTCTCAAAAATAGGAATCGAGCTCACCGACAGCATATACGTTGTGCTCAACATGGACATCATGACGAGAGTCGGCGACAAGGTTATGGAAGCTCTGGGCAAGGACGGCGACTTTGTAAAGTGTCTGCACGCCAAGAGAGACGTTAACCCCGACGAGAGATACATCGTGCACTTCCCGCAGGACGACACGATCATGTCGGTAAACTCGGCATACGGCGGAAACGTGCTGCTTGGCAAAAAGTGCTTCGCTCTCAGGATCGCCTCGTACTTAG
This sequence comes from uncultured Monoglobus sp., assembly GCA_947630505.1. Lineage (GTDB taxonomy): Bacteria > Bacillota > Clostridia > Monoglobales > Monoglobaceae > Monoglobus. The sequence continues at coordinate 34,266 of CANRHV010000025.1, forward strand.
GCAAAAAAGAAGGCTGGATGGCCGAGCATATGCTGATCTTGGGCCTTGAGAACCCCGAGTGTGAGGTCAAGTACGTTGCCGCGGCGTTCCCCAGCGCCTGCGGAAAAACGAATCTGGCGATGCTTATCCCGCCCGAGTACCTCAAGGAAAAGGGCTATAAGGTTTGGACCGTCGGCGATGACATCGCGTGGCTGAGGATCAACCCCGAGGACGGCAGACTTTACGCCATCAATCCCGAGTCGGGATTCTTCGGCGTGGCTCCCGGAACCAGCGAAAAGACCAACTTCAACGCGCTTGAGTCCACCAAGAAAAACACGATATTCACAAACGTTGCGATAAACAACGACGACATGACCGTATGGTGGGAGGGTCTTGACAAGAACCCGCCCAAGAACTGCACAAACTGGTTGGGCGAAAAGGTTGACGGCACGACCTACAAGGGTAATCTGGCGCACCCCAACTCCAGATTCACCGCTCCGGCAAAGAACTGCCCCTGCATCTCGCCCGAGTTTGAGAACCCGCAGGGCGTTCCGATCTCGGCTATCATATTCGGCGGCCGCCGCGCAAAAACGGCTCCGCTGGTATATCAGGCCCGCGACTGGAAGCACGGCGTGTTCGTGGGCGCGACAATGGCGTCCGAGACCACGGCTGCCGCGGCGGGCGCTGTGGGCGTTGTAAGACGCGACCCCATGGCTATGAAGCCGTTCGTGGGCTACAACATGGCCGACTACTTCGAGCACTGGCTCGAGATGGGCGAGAAGATGGGCGACAAGGCTCCCGAGATATTCCATGTTAACTGGTTCAAAAAGGACGACGAGGGCAACTTTATGTGGCCCGGCTTCGGCGACAACATGAGAGTTCTGCTCTGGATACTCGACAGAGTTTCGGGCAAGGCCGACGCTCACGACAGCGAGATAGGACTGCTGCCCACCGCGTCGGATATCGACACCACGGGTCTTGACATGTCCGCCGACGCGCTCGACGAGCTGCTCAGCGTTGACAAGGAAGCGTGGAGAGAGGACGTCGAGAACATCAAGGAGTATTTCGCTCAGTTCGGCGACAGACTGCCCGCCGAGATCAAGCATCAGCTTGAGATCCTGGACAGCAACCTAAAATAGACACCTACGCCTTAAAATATTAATAATTCGGGGCCGCACCTTAATCGGTGCGGCCCTGTGTTTTTTATTATAAAACCTAATTTATTATCACCGTTTGGTGGTTTCGTTCCGGTCGACCTTGCGGCCCGGCGCCTCAGAGACGGCGCGTATCGGCCGGTCAAGAGCCGTAAAAATTGAAAATCAGCCGATAGAAACGCTTTGGACGAGGATACAGGCTTTATGGAATTTGTGATTGCAAAAGGGCGGTTCTCTTTCCGTCTGACGGCTCCCTACACCGAGGAACGCCGGGCGGCGGCGAGCAGATATGCAAGGGAACATAACTTTTTCCGAAAATAGATTGTCAAAAGACTTGCAAAAAACGACAAAATGATGTATAATACCCTTGTCGGAGCAATCCGACAGGGAAAAGGTAAGGCTGAAAACAGTGTTAAACGCTGGGCGGTTATGCCGACATCTCCCGAAAGGGGGTGAGGCTTATGGAATATGTGTATATAATGATTTTCATTATTGCACTAATCGCATTGATTGTGTCCATAAAGAAATAACGCCCACCCTGCTATAAGTTGGCGTTATTTTAAATAATGAAAACTTTGGCATAACCGTTTGAGGTTTTGCCTTTTCCTTTACTCATATTATACTGCTGTTTGAGGAATTTGTCAACTATTTTTTCTGAAATCATGAGCTAAAAAAACTTGACATAATGTATGAAGTGTGATATACTAAATCCAAAAGGATATAAAAAATATGATGATGTAATGCAATAAATATGTGGAGGTGTTCGGATAATGAGAAAACGGGTGCTTGCTTTGTTTTGTGCTTTGCTGATGTTATTACCAACTGCTGTATTTGCAACGATACAAATTCTTCCAAACCAAAGAGGTGCAGTAAATAAATCTGATGAAATGATATACCGTGGTGAGCCATGGCAGTATGATGTGGAGAAAAAGGCTCCCATCCTCATTCTTCCAAATGGCGAGGTTAGATATTTCCCAGATTCGGAGAAAGGATATAGCACAGATTTTTTGGACTAAGAAACGAATAAAATTTCAAGAGCAATCGCAAGGTTGCTCTTTTCTTTTACCCAAAACGAGAAAGGAGTTTTTGAAATGGCAAGGTTAGAAAAATTGGACGAACAGATTA